>NZ_JADNPO010000022.1:0-47246 GCF_015558105.1 Holdemania sp. 1001095H_141210_F2 | reverse complement strand
TTATGAATTGACGTTGTATTTGTGCTTTTCTTCCTGTTTAGTTTTCAAAGATCGAAGCGCTTGACTCTCACCGAGTCAGCTTAGTTATTATAGCCCGAGGGCAAGGTTTTGGCAAGTGTTTTTTTAAATTTTTTTCATTTTTTCTTCGTTTCTTTCATTATCTCCCTTAACAAAAGGCTTTTTTACCTATAAGAAAATTCTTTATCTCTTCTGTATCCTTATCTCTGTCCTGATAAAATAAAATGAGCCTGGTAATTCAGCTGGGAATTTATCGTTTTCCACTCACGCCTTAAACTGATTGACGATAGACGCGATGCATCATAGTGCAAGAAAGTAAGACATTTCATTTCCTATTGACTGTTCAGTATAATTTATCCCTTCTCGCTTTGTATCCCCTTCTCCCTTTATTTCTTTTCTTTTTTTCATGGAAGTAGAGCTATCCGCTTATTTCCTGTTCCATTTCCTGCTTCGGATTTTTCCTTTTTCTTTTCTCGGGCAGAAAATAGAGAATCTTTCCCGCCTCTTCCTCAATTCAATTTTCCATAAAAAAAGTGAATCAGCCTGAAGACTGAATCACAGTGATAAATCACGCCGACGGAATATCCCGATGGCGGCTATATAGAACATAAGCCCCAGAACGGCCAGGAGTCCCGCCAGAAGTAAGGCTTCATTGCTTCCAGCAGCCAATTCTTTGGCCTGAAACAGAGTCAGCGGCGTTAAGAATTTTAATTTGTCGAGCTGATCTGACGTTTGAGAAAGCATCTGAATTAACAGAAATGCGATCAGGCAGCCGCCAGCACAGCCGTAAGCTTTTTTCTGTTCTGAAAACACGCAGGAAAAGAAGAAGCACAATCCACCTAAGAACAGATGCAGTCCCAGCAATCCGATGTTCATCCGCAGATAATTAACCACATCCAGTTCTCCAGGAAATAACAGACTGCTGGCTGCCAGTCCTAACACCGTGGCATATCCGACCAGCAAAAGCGTACAAAGCAGAATGAAAAACATCTGGGTTATAACGATTACGCCGCGAGTATTGGGCGTTGCCAGCAGATAGGCCATTGAACCTTGATCAACATAGCGCGCAACCAGCCGAACTGCGATCAACACCAGACACAGCATTGGGATTGCGATCAGGATGAAGCCATACAAATAATTGGCAATGAAATCCAGCATCGTCGCCCCCGCGTTGGTCATCCCGAACGCGGCGAACAGTTCCGGCATGCTTTCCGCCATCAGATCCAGACTGGCGCCCAGCTTGGGATCATACATTGCGATAATCACCGTGCTGTACAGCGTGATCACCGCCAGAAATAACAAAATCATTTTATAGTTGGCGCGCAGTTCGCGGCGCAGTAACGGCAGACTCATGCGGTATGCTCCTTCCCATAATAGTGCAGAAATAATTCCTCCAACGTTTGACGGCGTGTTTCCAGATCAACGACTTCATAGCGGGCGGCCAGTTTTAAAATCGGATCCATAGCGCCGGAGGTTTGCAGCGTAACCTGATTCTCATGCAGTGCGGCATTCTTTACCCGCGCGGCAAAATCAGCGGCCTCCGCTGGATAGCGGAACTTCAAGATCAACGTGCGCTGATGGTTTTGATTCAGGTCCTTCATCTTTTCCACTGCGATCTGGCGGCCTTCCTTAATAATAACGACGCGGTCGCAGGTTTGTTCCACTTCTTCGAACAAGTGAGACGACATCAGAATCGTTGTTCCTTTTTGTTTTTCTTCTTTGATTTTATCCACGAATTTTTTCTGCATCAGCGGGTCGAGGCCGCTGGTCGGCTCATCCAGGATCAGAATTTCCGGTTCGTTCATCAGCGCGCAGACTAAGCCGATCTTCTGCTTCATGCCCTTGGACATTTTCTTGATCCGTCCTTTGGGTTCCAACTCGAAATAGTCCAGCAGTTCCCTGGCTTTTGTTATGTTTGGCATCTTTTTCATCGCGGCGATGAATTTGATAAACTCCATTCCGTCCATATCGTCCATGAACGCGATCTCTCCAGGCAGATACCCGACGTCCTTCTGAATCTGGGCGGCATTGCGGAAACAATCGTGTCCCTTAATGCTGACACGTCCATGATCGGGCTGAATAAATCCCATGAGTGTCCGGATTGTCGTTGTTTTTCCAGCCCCGTTCGGGCCGAGAAAACCCATGACCTCTCCGCTTTCCACATTGAAGCTCAGATCGAACACGCCGCGCTGCTGACCGTAATTCTTGGTCATATTTTTAACTTTGAGAATGGTTTTCATTTATTTCCTCCTTATAGGCGATTTTACGGAACATCGTTTGCCAATCATGGAAATCCTGCATTAATTCGTCAATTTCCAATGTTTCGGATTGTCTCAGCTTATCCTGGATATAACCTTCCGCCATCCACGTCAGCATCTGCAGCAGCTGCCGGGGATCGACATCGTCCTTAAACCGGGAAAAATGAATGTTTTTAAAATAAACGGAATACACCTCGGCTAACGTAGCGGTAATCCGGTCTTTCATCGCCTCGCTGACTTCCTCCCGACGGGAATAATAAGCTTTCATCACAAAATTCATTAAATAAGGATATTGCAGGATAATCGAATATTTGACTCGGGCGGCATATTCCATCAGTTCGAAAAAATCGGTAATCTGAATGAAATCGTCGGTAACTACCCGTAAATGAAAGAATTCACAACAGTAGTCAAACAGGAACAGATAGAACTCTTTTTTGTTTTTAAAATAATAGAAAAGCAGCCCCTTGGAGATTCCAGCTTTGGCTGTGATGTCATCCGTCGAGGCATGCGGATAATCGTGCGCCCCGAAGACTTCCAGTCCGGCGTTGATGATCCGCTGCTGCTTCGCGGCTGGTAATTCATAGAACTTCTCGTTCATCAAAGAGCCTCCTGACTGACCAGGTCAGTCTTTCATTCTCATTATAGGGGATTGACTCAACTTTACAACCCCCGGAATTCGATGAAAAGCGTTTCTTTTCTCATTTTCGCCGTTTTCCCATTCCCATCCGGTTTTCCTTCATTTCAAGCAGATTTGACGCTCATTCGCTCAGAAATGGCGTCTGAGGCTGATTTTCCCCCGGCAGGTTCTTTATCAATCATGGTTTGAAGTTTGCCCCGGAAGCTGCAAGTCCTGTCCTGAAAGAGAGTCCTTTCCCCTGCTTCTTTCCATTGTCTGAACTGCAGAAAAAAAAGCACAGCCAAAGCCATGCTTTTCATTGGATAATTAAACCAGTTCGATGATCGCCATCGGTGCGCTGTCGCCGCGACGGAAGCCGGTCTTTAAGACGCGGGTATATCCGCCGTTGCGGTCGGCATATTTCGGACCGATTTCGTCAAACAGCTTCTTCAGTACCGTTTCGCCTGTCTTTTCATCCGCAACGACATTGCGGACATAAGCAGCAGCCTGACGGCGGGCATGCAGATCTCCGCGCTTGGCCAACGTGATCAGTTCGTCGACAACAGAGCGCAGTTCTTTCGCCTTCATTTCAGTTGTTTCAATTTTGCCGTTCAGGATCAGGCTGGTAGCCATATTGCGAAGCATCGCTTTCCGGTGGTCAGCAGTGCGTCCTAATTTACGATTCCACATAGGGGGTTCCTCCTTTACTTGCGATTAGTCGTATGATTTGAAGCTCAGACCCAATTCGTAAATCTTGTCTTTGACTTCTTTTAACGATTTTTTACCCAGATTCCGGACTCTCATCATTTCTTCTTCAGAACGCTGAGTCAGTTCTTCGACCGTCTGGATACCGGCCCGTTTCAAACAGTTGTAAGAACGGACAGACAGATCCAGATCTTCGATCGCCATGGACTGCATGTTCTTCGGCGATTCGCCGTTGACATCCTTCATGACGGATTCCATATCCGCGACGGATTCGTTGACATGGGTCAAGAGATCGAGATGATCGATCAGAATCTTGGAGCCCAGCGCCAGCGACATCTGCGGCGTGATCGAACCGTTAGTCCAGATTTCAAAAATCAGGCGGTCGTATTTCGCATCCTGGCCGACACGAGTCGGTTCCACATTATACGAAATACGGTCGATCGGGGTATAGATGGAATCGGTATACACCGTTCCAATCCCCTGAGAAGATCCCTGGTACAAGGCTTTGTTGCCATCAGCGCTGATGTAGCCGCGACCGTTGCGGGCCTTCAGTTCCATTTCCAGCGTGGCGCCTTCTTCCAGGTGCGCGATTTCCAGATCTTTGTTCAATACTTCCACACCCGTCGGGCAGATAATATCGCCCGCGGTCACGGTCATTGGGCCTTTTGCGGCAATTCTTAAGGTATAGGATTCATCGTCATCAATCTTCATGATCAGATTCTTGATGTTCAGAATCATCATCGTGACGTCTTCTTCAACGCCAGGAATGGATGTAAACTCGTGGTAAACACCTTCGACCTTAATCGAGTAAACCGCAGCTCCCGGTAAAGAGGAGAGTAAAACACGTCTGAGGGCATTACCAAGGGTAGTGCCGAAGCCTCTTTCAAGAGGTTCTACAACGAATTTTCCATAATGGTCAGATTCAACATATTCTTTGACTTCAAACTTTGCGCGTTCAAATTTTTGCATAACCATTTCCCTCCTCAATTAGGTTATTAACCACGTGGCCGCTTCGGTGGACGGCATCCATTGTGCGGAATCGGAGTAACGTCGTTGATGACTGTGATTTCCAAGCCAGCCGTCTGTAAAGAACGGACAGCCGCTTCACGTCCAGGTCCCGGACCCTTAACGTTGACTTCGACAACCTTCATGCCGTGATCGACAGCAGCCTTGCCGGCAGCTTCGCCTGCCATCTGAGCGGCAAACGGTGTAGATTTACGAGAACCCTTGAAGCCTAATGCACCCGCGCTGGACCATGCGATGGCATTTCCGCTTTCATCGGTAATCGTTACGATTGTATTGTTAAATGTTGAATGAATATGTGCAACGCCTTTAGCGACATTCTTGCGGACACGACGCTTGCGGCTTGTCTGTTTCACTTTTGCCATTGACTACTATCCTCCCGCTTATTTCTTCTTATTCGCTACCGTACGACGCGGTCCTTTGCGTGTACGAGCGTTGGTCTTGGTGCGCTGTCCGCGGACAGGCAGTCCCTTACGATGACGAACACCGCGGTAGCAGCCGATTTCCATCAAGCGCTTGATGTTCAGCTGGGTTTCACGGCGCAAATCGCCTTCAACTTTGATCTGGTCAACTTCCTGACGGATTGCGTTGACCTGTTCGTCTGTCAGATCTTTAACACGGATATCTTCGCTGATTCCGCATTTCTTCAGAATGGTCTTCGCTGTAGAGCTGCCGATTCCGTAGATATAAGTTAAGGATACCACGACGCGCTTGTCGCGTGGGATATCGATTCCTGCAATACGAGCCATATCTCTCTAATTCCTCCTAGTTTCCTTGACGCTGCTTGTGCTTAGGGTTTTCACAAATAACCATAACGCGGCCTTTGCGCTTGATGATGCGGCACTTATCGCATATTGGTTTGACAGATGGTCTTACTTTCATGCGTTTTTCCTCCTGTAGACTATTTGTGTCTAAATGTAATACGCCCACGTGTTAAATCATACGGTGAAATTTCAACGGTAACCCGATCTCCCGGTAAAATGCGAATGTAATGCATACGGATTTTACCAGAAACGTGAGCTAAAATGGTGTGACCGTTGGCGAGCTTCACCTTAAACATCGCATTGGGAAGTGTATCTTCTACTATCCCGTCAATTTCAATGACATCCTGTTTGCCCATAAACTGAATCTTCCTCCTCATCTGGATTGATTGTCAGAATTTCATACCCGTCTTTGGTAATGACGATGGTATGTTCGTAATGTGCTGCCAGAGAGCCGTCTTTGGTAACGACTGTCCAGTCATCAGCCAACACCCGTGTGTGCGGCTTGCCTGCGTGAACCATCGGTTCGATTGCGAACGTCATGCCTTCCCTTAACAGAATGCCTTTGCCCGGTGAACCAAAATTCGGAATCGCAGGTTCTTCGTGCAGGTGCGTGCCGATTCCATGACCTGTATAATCGATTGGCACTGAATACCCGTGCGCTTCGACAAACTCGCCGATCGCGTGCGAAATATCACTTAAACGATTCCCAGGTTTTGCCTGTTCTAAACCTATAAAAAGAGATTGGCGTGTAACTTCCATCAATCGCACCGCTTCCTCGCTGACGCGGCCGACGGCGAACGTCCACGCGGCGTCCCCATGATAGCCTTTATAACAAGCTCCGATGTCAATGGAAATGAGATCTCCGTCTTTCAACACAGTCTGATCCGGAATGCCATGAACCAGCACTGAATTGATCGAAGTACAGATAGACGCAGGAAAGCCCCCGTACCCTTTAAAGGACGGCGAGGCTCCCTGTTGCCGGATCACTTTCTCAGCAATCCTGTCCAGCTGTTTAGTAGTTACTCCCGGAGCGATCGCAGCCGCCACAGCCGCGCGGGCCAGGGCTACGATCTTTCCGGCTTGCTTCATCGTTGCGATTTCTCGCGGCGATTTGGCAGAGATCATTTCACGTTCTCCAATGCCGCGGCGACATCATTCCACACTTCGTCAATCGAACGCGTGGCATTGATGTCGACGACCAGTCCTTTTTCACGGTAGTAATCAAGAACCGGCTTGGTATTCTTTTCATGCTCGTCAAGACGAACACGAAGCTGTTCCTCTGTATCATCAGCGCGCTGAATGAGCGGAGAACCGCAGACATCACAAATGCCCTCCACCTGACTTGGGTGATTACGGACATGATAGATCGCACCGCAGTTCTTACACATGCGGCGGCCCGTGATGCGATCGGCCAGAGCTTCAAACTCCACTACTAAGTTTATAACAACTTCCACCGGTTTGGCAATTTCTTTTGATAAATTTTCGAAAGATTTTGCCTGAACCAGCGTTCTTGGATAGCCATCCAACAGATAACCAGCTTGACAGTCCGGCTGTTTCAGCCGATCTGCGACCATTGCGACCGTAATTTCATCCGGTACGAGCTTGCCGGCGTTCATGTATTCCTGCGCTTTTTTCCCCAGCTCCGTGCCTTCTTTGATGTTGGCGCGGAACATATCTCCTGTGGAGATGTGCGGAATTTTAAAGCTTTCCAGAATTTTTGCCGACATTGTCCCCTTGCCGCTTCCGGCAGGTCCCATGATCAGAATGTTCATTCTCACTCACCTCTTATTTTTGAATAAAACCGCGGTATGATTTCTGGGTCAGCTGCCCTTTCAGCTGACTCATCGTCTCCATGGCAACGCCGACAACGATGATGATTCCGGTTCCGCCCATTGAAACAGAGGACGGCAGGTTTGTCACCATTGGCAGGATGTACGGAAGCAGCGCGATAAACACGAGGAAGATCGCGCCCAGCACCGTGATCCGGTTCAGCACCTTGGATAAGTATTCCCTGGTTTCTGTACCCGGACGAATGCCGGGAATATAGGTTCCGGACTTGCCGAGATTTTCTGCAATCTTCTCCGGATCCACCTGTAAATTAGTGTAGAAGAAGGTAAACAGAACGATCAGTACCGCATAGATGCAAAGGCCCAACGGCTTCTGCAGCGACAAGATGTTATTCAGAGTGGTTGTGAAGCTGTTGGCTTCAAAGAAGCTCATGATCGTCAGCGGCGCCGTCATGATCGCCGAAGCGAAGATAACCGGGATGACGCTGGCGGAGTTGATTTTTAACGGTAAGTAGGTCATATCGTTGCGGCCCTTGGTCATGGAGCTGGATGTGTACTGTACCGGGATCTTTCGGGTTGCCAGCTGCATGAAGACAACCAGCACGATGATCAAAAGATACATTAATACATACAGCATAAACGTCAGGATGCCGTTAAACATCGCCGTGTTGTTTGTCGTATCAACCAGGGTATTGAAGACCTGAACAAACTGGAACGGGATGTTTGCGACGATACCCGCGAAGATGATGATGGAAACGCCGTTTCCGATCCCCTTCGCCGAGATCTGATCGCCGACCCACAATAAGAACATTGTACCCGCTGTCAGCACCGTCGCCACGTACAGGTAAGTGGAAACGCCGGCGCCGGAGAGGATCCCATAGCTCTTATCAAAAGCATAGACCATCGTAAAGGCTTGAATAAACGCTAAGACCACACCCATATATCGTGTGATCTTATCCATTTTCATGCGACCCTGCTGACCTGATTTCGCCATTTCCGTCAGTGCCGGAATGACGTCCATCGACATCAGCTGGATGATGATCGAAGCGGTGATGTACGGTGTAACGCCCAAGGCGAAGACCGACAGACGCTGTAATGCGCCGCCGCCCAGCAGGTTCATCATTCCCAGAATGGAATTATCAGCGATGCCGGCGGTCAGCGCCGTCGCATCTACGCCCGGAACCGGAATGCCGGATCCGAGTCGGTAGATGAACAGCATGGCCAGAGTAAAGATAATCTTAGACCGGATTTCTTTATTCTTGAACAGGCTGGTAAAGGTCTGGATCATGTTAGATCACCTCTACTTTTCCGCCTGCTTTTTCAATTGCTTCTACTGCTGATTTGGAAAATTTATTGGCTTTGACCGTCAGCTTCTTTTCCAGTTCGCCAACGCCCAGGATCTTCACGCCGTCCAGTTCCTTGCGGACTAAACCCGCCTGCTTTAACAGTTCCGGAGTAATCTCAGCGCCATCTTCGAACCGATTCAGCAGTTCGACGTTGACGATCGAGTATTCCTTACGGGTGAAGTTGGTGAAACCACGCTTCGGCAGACGACGCCAGATCGGTGTCTGGCCGCCTTCAAAGCCCAGTGCGACTCCGCCGCCGGAACGAGCGTTCTGGCCCTTGGAACCCTTGCCTGCAGTTTTGCCCCATCCGGAGCCATGGCCGCGGCCGATTCTCTTCGAGTTACGACGTGCACCTTCTGTGTATTTCAGTTCGTTTAATTTCATTGTAGCTGCCTCCCGTCTAACTTAGCGAATTTCCTGCGGCTTCTTCTCACGCAGTTTGCTAACGCTTTCGATCGTTTTCAGTTCTTTCAGACCGGCAACCGTGGCATGAACCATGTTGATCGGCGTGCGGGAACCGATGCACTTGGACAGAACGTCGCTGACGCCTGCCAGCTCCAGAACCGCACGGACAGCGCCGCCGGCGATAACGCCGGTACCTTCTGCAGCCGGTTTCAGGAACACTTCACCCGCGCCGTAAACGCCGGTGACAGCATGTGGGATCGTGGAGCCATTGTTTACCAGAGGAACTCTGAACAGATTCTTCTTGGCATTTTCACTGGCCTTCTTAATTGCATCAGGAACTTCGTTAGCTTTTCCTGTGCCGTAGCCTACGCGGCCTTTTTTGTCACCAATGACAACCAGGGCGGCAAAGCGGAAACGACGTCCACCTTTAACAACCTTGGTTACACGGTTGATGACAACAACGCGTTCTTCAAATTCTTTATCGCGTTCAACTCTTCTTGGTTTACGTTCCATTCAGCGAGCCCTCCTAGAATTTCAGTCCGGCCTCTCTGGCAGCTTCGGCCAGGGCCTGGACACGTCCGTGATAAACATAACCTCCACGGTCAAATACAACTTCAGTGATGTTCTTAGCTAAAGCACGCTTCGCCAGTTCGGTTCCGACTGTCTTTGCGGCTTCGATATTTCCGCCGTTTTCCAGCTTCATGTCCACGCTGCTGCAGGCAACCAACGTCGTGCCGTTAACATCGTCGATGATCTGGCAGTGGATATGGCTGTTAGAACGGAAGACGTTCAGGCGTGGGCGTTCCGGAGTTCCGCTGATCTTTGTACGGACGCGAATGTGACGACGAATTCTTTCATCATTTTTAGATACTTTCTTAAGCATTGTTCACTCTCTCCTTTCCCACTATTTCTTACCAGCCGTCTTGCCTTCTTTACGACGGACATGTTCGCCTTTATAGCGAATACCTTTACCCTTGTATGGTTCAGGTTTCTTTGTTGCCCGGACGACCGCAGCGAATTCGCCGACGCGCTGCTTGTCGATGCCGGAAACTTTAATTTCAGTTGCGGACGGGCACTCAACTTTCAGGCCTTCCTCAACCTCGAATTCAACCGGGTGAGAGAAGCCGACGTTCAGTGTCAGCTTGTTGCCGCTGACCGCGGCACGGAAGCCGATACCGACAACTTCCAGTTCACGGGTGAAGCCCTCAGAAACGCCGACGACCATGTTGTGCAGCAGCGCGCGGGTTGTGCCGTGCAGCTGTTTGATATGCTTCTCATCGTTCGGACGAACGACTTTGATTTCATTGCCGTTGACATCGATCTGCATGTTTTCGTTAAACTGACGTGTTAAAGTACCCTTAGGTCCTTTGACCGTCACCTCATTGCCAGCCGCAACCGTGACTTCAACACCGGCTGGAATGGTAATCGTTTTATTACCGATACGTGACATTGTTTTCTATTCCTTTCTCTAACACGCTTACCATACGTAGGCGATAACTTCGCCGCCCGTATGCTTCGCTCTTGCTTCTTTGTCGGTCATCAATCCCTGAGAGGTAGAGATGATCGCGATGCCTAAACCGTTCAGGACACGTGGGATCGAGCCGCTCTTGGCGTATACCCGTAAGCCTGGCTTCGAGATACGCTTGATGCCGCTGATAACTTTTTCGTTATTCGGGCCGTATTTCAAAGTGACTGTGATCTTCTTTTCTGCAGCGGTTTCACCTGTGACTGCGTAATTCAGGATAAATCCTTCGTTCTTCAGGATCTTCGCAATTTCAACCTTCTGCTTGCTTGCCGGAATTTCAACGGCTTCGTGGCGCGCCTGAACACCGTTACGGATTCTGGTCAGCATATCTGCGATAGGATCAGTCATATTCATCATTGCTTTTTCCTCCTTCCGTATCCTTACCAGCTTGCCTTCTTGACTCCCGGAATCTGGCCCTTATAGGCTAATTCGCGGAAGCAGATACGGCAGACTTTGTACTTGCTTAAGACAGAGTGCGGACGTCCACAACGTTCGCAGCGCGTGTACTCTCTGACTTTGTACTTCTGAGGACGCTGCTGCTTAATTTTCATTGATGTCTTTGCCATGGTTGTTGTCCTCCTTATTTCGCAAACGGCATGCCCATACCTGCCAGCAATGCCTTTGCTTCTTCATCAGTATTGGCCGTCGTTACGATAACGATGTCCATACCGCGTACTTTGCTTACTTTATCAAAGTTGATTTCCGGGAAAATGATCTGTTCCTTCACGCCCAGCGTGTAGTTGCCACGACCGTCGAACGCCGTTGTGCTGACGCCGCGGAAGTCGCGGACACGCGGCAGGGAAATGTTGAACAGCTTATCCAGGAATTCATACATGTGTTCACCGCGCAGGGTGACCTTGCAGCCGATCGGCATGCCTTCACGCAGCTTGAAGTTCGCGATGGACTTCTTCGCCTTGGTGATGACCGGCTTCTGGCCTGCCAGCTGAGTCAGTTCGGCAACTGCTTCGTCCAGCGCCT
The DNA here is from genome assembly GCF_015558105.1 of Holdemania sp. 1001095H_141210_F2. NCBI lineage: Bacteria > Bacillati > Bacillota > Erysipelotrichia > Erysipelotrichales > Erysipelotrichaceae > Holdemania > Holdemania sp. 1001095H_141210_F2. The sequence goes on along the minus strand of NZ_JADNPO010000022.1, from coordinate 35,821 downwards.
TCGGGTTGGCGATCGCATCGCCGACACCCATGTTGATGACGACTTTCTCGATCTTCGGGCACTGCATGACAGAGCTGTAATTGAACTGCTTCATCAGAGATTCAATGACTGTCTTCTGGTATTTTTCAACAAGACGGTTCATTATTTCTTACCTCCCTTGACGACGTTGCCGGATTTCTTGAATACGCGGACCTTTTCGCCCTTTTCGACCTTAAAGCCGATCCGGCTGGCTGTTTTGGCTTTGGAATCATACGCCATGACATTGGATACATGAATCGGAGCTTCCTTTTCAATGATGCCTCCGTCCGGGTTAGCCTGAGTCGGCTTCAGGTGTTTCTTCATCAGATTGACACCCTCAACGATGACTTTGTTCTCTTTCGGCATAACGGCCAGAACTTCGCCGATCGTTCCCTTGTAATGTCCAGTGATGACTTTTACTTTATCGCCTTTTTTAATTTTCATCTCAAGCCACCTCCTATAAAACTTCTGGTGCCAAAGAAACAATCTTCATGAAGTCTTTGTCACGCAGTTCTCTTGCAACAGGACCGAAAATACGGGTTCCTCTTGGTGTGTTGTCGTCCTTGATGATAACGGCTGCATTGTCATCAAACTTGATGTAGCTGCCGTTTTCACGACGGATGCCGTAACGTGTCCGGACGATGACCGCCTTGACGACGTCGCCCTTCTTTACAGTTCCGCCAGGAGCTGCTGTCTTGACCGAGCAGACGATGATATCGCCGATGTTCGCTCTTTTGCGCTTGCTGCCGCCCAGGCAACGGATGACTAATAATTCCTTAGCACCGGTGTTGTCCGCGACATTTAATCTACTTTCATTCGTAATCATTGTCAGTTCCTCCTTGTGCTATTAAAGAATTACAGCCTTTTCGACGATCTTAACCAGGCGGAAACGCTTGGTCGCGGATAACGGACGAGTTTCCATGATTTCTACGATATCACCGATCTTCGCCTCATTGTTCTCATCATGTGCTTTGAATTTCTTTGAATATTTAATACGCTTCGAATAAAGCGGATGACTCTTGCTGGTTGCTACCTCAACCGTAATGGTCTTGTCCATCTTATCAGAAACGACTTTTCCGCGTAATACTTTACGGTTTGATCTTTCCATGACCAGTTATCCTCCTTATTTCGCCTCACTGAGTTCGCGCTCAGTGATGACAGTTTTGATGCGAGCGATCGTCTTGCGAATTTCCTTCATGCGGGAAGGATTCTCCAGCTGGCCGGTAGCTTGCTGGAAACGCAGGTTGAACAGCTCTTCTTTTAAAGATTCAATTTCCTGAAGTAATTCAGTATTGCTCTTATCACGAATTTCCTTAACGTTCATTTCCTATTCCTCCTCGCCTCGGCGCACGAATTTGCACTTGACCGGCAGCTTGTGGGCTGCTAAGCGCAGAGCTTCACGCGCGGTTTCTTCATCGACGCCGCCGACTTCAAACAGGACGCGGCCTGGCTGAACTACGGCTACCCATCCTTCAGGTGCGCCTTTACCGGAACCCATTCGGACTTCCAGCGGTTTCTTCGTAATTGCCAGATGTGGGAAGATTTTGATCCAAACCTGGCCGCCACGCTTCATGTAACGAGTCATGGCGACACGCGCCGCCTCGATCTGACGGTTGCTGACGTACGCACCGGAGTAAGCAATTAATCCATACTCACCGAATACGATCTCACGTCCAGCCTTCGAGCGACCTTCGTAACTCTGGCGATGAGGTCTTCTGTATTTTGTTCTATTAGGCATTAACATGATTAATTACCTCCTTCAACGGTTCCTTCAGCCTTTGGTGCAGCTGCTTTAGCTTCCCTGGCTTCGGCATTGCGGTTGTTGTTATTGTTGCTGCGGTTGCCGCGGCGGTCATTCCGTCCGCCACGCCGGCGATCGCGGCCCTGAGGCATCTTCGGTGCTTCCGGTTCCTGAACCATCTGGCCCGGCAGGACTTCACCGCGGCAGATCCAGACTTTAACGCCCAGCTTGCCGTAAGTCGTCATCGCTTCGACAATCGCGAAGTCGATGTCCGAACGCAGCGTATGCAGAGGAACGACGCCCTCGGAATAGCCTTCGCTGCGCGCGATATCCGCGCCGCCTAAACGGCCGGAAACCAGGGTACGGATACCCTTGGCGCCCGCCCGCATCGTCTTCTGAATCTGACGCTTCTGGCAGGTTCTGAACGAAGCACGCTGTTCCAACTGCTCAGCGATAGCGCGAGCGACCAGATGTGCATCCAGATCCGGATTGGCAACTTCGACCACTTTGATGTGAATCTGCTTGCCAGCGCACATTTTCTGCAGCTTCTTCTTTAAGATTTCAATGCTTTCACCGTTGCTGCCGATGATCACGCCCGGGCGAGCGGCACGGATGATGATCTCAACACGGTTCTTAGAGCGTTCGATTTCGATTCTGGAAACGTAAGCCGCATGCAGTTCCTTAAACAGGAATTCACGGATTTTGACGTCTTCCATCAACAGGGTGCCGTAATCTTTTTCAGCATACCATCTGGATTCCCAGTCGCGGATGACGCCGACACGCATTCCAATTGGACTAACTTTCTGACCCATGAGAGTACCTCCTACCGTTCTTCAACCACAACAGTAATGTGGCTGGTGCGCTTTAAAATCTGAGCGGCGTTGCCCTTTGCCCGAGGCATGAAACGCTTCATGGTGATTCCCTCGTTGGCATAGCACGCTTTAACGTACAATTTTGATTCATCCAGCTGATGATTGTTGACCGCATTGGCAACGGCTGATTTCAGCACTTTCCCAACCGCTTCGGCAGCGTGGTTCGGTGTGAACTTCAGGATTGCTTCTGCTTCCTTCGCATCTTTGCCTCTGACTAAATCCAGAACAAGTCTGACTTTGCGAGGGGCGATGCGGACAGTTTTCGCTGTTGCTTTGACTTCCATTGTGGCACCTCCTACGCTTTCTTGTCGTCGCCATGACCGCCGAATTTGCGGGTTGGGACGAATTCGCCAAGTTTATGGCCGACCATATCTTCTGTGACATAGACAGGGACATGTTCCTTACCGTTGTAAACCGCGAACGTATGTTCAACGAACTGCGGGAAAATAGTGGAACGGCGAGACCATGTTTTGATGACTTCTTTCTTGCCTGACGCGTTCAGCTTTTCCACTTTTTTCATTAAATGGTCATCACAGAACGGTCCTTTTTTCAAACTACGACTCATTTTAGCTTCCTTCCTTTCGTTTACTTACCGTTGCGGCGGCGTGTGATTAATTTCGTAGACGCCTTTTTGGTTTTGCGGGTCTTGACGCCCATGGCTTTCTTACCCCACGGCGTCATTGGTGATTTACGGCCAACCGGAGTTCTGCCTTCACCACCGCCATGCGGGTGATCGTTCGGGTTCATGACGGAACCACGGACTGTCGGACGAATGCCCAGCCAGCGGGAACGTCCAGCCTTACCCAGGTTAACCAGGCTGTGATCTTCGTTGCCGACCGTACCGATGGTAGCGCGGCAGTTGCTCAGAACCTTGCGGACTTCGCCAGAGGCCAGACGCAGAATCGTGTAGCGGCCTTCGGAACCCAGGATCTGTGCGGAAACACCAGCGGAACGTGCCAGCTGGCCGCCCTTGCCCGGCTTCAGTTCAACGTTGTGAACGAAAGTACCTTCAGGGATGTTGCGCAGCTCCATCGCGTTGCCGACCTTGATGTCGACCGCTTCGCCGGAAACGATGGTCTGTCCGACCTGCATTCCCTTCGGAGCCAGGATATAGCGCTTTTCACCGTCTGCATAATTCAGCAGCGCGATGTTGGCGGAACGGTTCGGATCGTACTCGATCGTCGCGACCTTCGCCGGGATGTTGTCTTTATTACGCTTGAAGTCGATCACGCGGTACTGACGCTTGTGTCCGCCGCCCTGATGACGGGTTGTGATCCGACCGGTGTTGTTGCGGCCGCCCTTTTTGGACAGCGGTTCAAGCAGCGAGCGTTCTGGAGAAGTCGATGTGATTTCTTCGAAGCTCAGGCTTGACATACCGCGACGACCTGGAGTCGTTGGTTTATATTTCTTAATCGCCATTGGATTTAGTCCTCCTTACGCATTTTTCCGGAAATAGCGTGTTCTTCCGATATGTTGATCAGCTTATTCCGAGAATAAGTTGATATCCTGTCCTTCCGGCAGCTTGACAACTGCTTTGCGGACAGCGCTCGTCTTACCGACGTATTTGCCCATTCTCTTCGTCTTCGGCTTGCAGTTCAGAATGTTGACCTGTTCAACCTTGACGCCGAAAATTTCTTCAACAGCCAGACGGACCTGCGTCTTGTTCGCGCCCTTTGCGACCGCGAAAGTGATCTTGTTGTCAGTGTCCATCAGCTTCATCGTCTTTTCAGTGATGATCGGGCGGATAATGATATCTCTTGCGTTACTCATTATGCGAATACCTCCCCAGCTTTGTTGGCAGCCGCTTCCGTCATAACCAGCTTCTGAGCGTTGGCGATGTCGAAGGCGTTCAGTTCTTCAACTGTCAATAAGGCAGCGTTCGGAATGTTGCGCAGGGACATGAAGGCATTGTCGAAGTCCTCGGCGATATCCGCTACAAACAGCGTTTTGCCTTCAAACTTGAACGCATCCATAACCTTGACAAATTCCTTTGTCTTGATCGCGTCGAACTTCAGCGCATCGACGACAACCAGGTTGTTTTCAATGACCTTTTCAGAAAGCAGCGATCTTAAAGCCAACCGGCGAACCTTGCGGTTCAGACGGTAAGCATAGCTGCGCGGCGTCGGGCCGAAGGCGATGCCGCCGCCTCTCCACTGCGGAGCGCGGATGGAACCCTGACGGGCACGGCCTGTGCCCTTCTGACGCCAAGGCTTCTTGCCGCCGCCGCTGACTTCGTGACGGCTCTTGGTGTCATGCGTACCCTGACGCATATTCGCACGCTGCATGATGAGCGCGTCAAACATGACCTGCTGATTAGGTTCAATGCCGAATACAGCCTCAGCCAGTTCGATTTCGCGAATCTCTTTAGCTTCCAGGTTATATACATTTAACTTTGGCATCTGTTATTCCTCCTCTTTTGCTTCTTCGGAATAGCTGATCAGATCCTTGGCCGAAACAGCAGCTGTTCCTTTGACGGATGACTTAACAACAACCAGTCCGCGCTTCGGTCCCGGGACATTGCCCTTGATCAGCATGTAGTTGTTTTCAACATCAACCTTGATGATTTCCAGATTCTGTGTCGTGGTGGTATATCCACCTTCCTGGCCAGCGCCAGCCGTTCCCTTTTCGATCCGGCCGTTGTTACGTCCGGTTGTAGCCAGAGAACCGATATGCCGCATGTTCTTGGATCCGCCGTGGGTCTTCGGGCCCATTGTCGCGTTGTTTCTGACGATCGTGCCGTTGTAGCCGCGGCCCTTGCTGGTGCCGGTTACGTCGACGATTTCGCCGGCGGCGAACAGATCAACCTTCACTTCGTTGCCGACTTCCAGGTTTGTCATTTCCGTGCCGCGGATTTCGCGGACGAAACGCTTCGCTGCGGTCGATGCCTTGGCAGCATGACCCTTTTCAGCTTTGTTGGAACCCTTTTCGCTCAGATCTTCAAATCCCAGCTGAACAGCTTCGTAGCCATCGTTTTCCAGGGTTTTCTTCTGCAGCACTACGTTCGGCAGCGCTTCTACGACCGTGACAGGAATCAATACGCCGTCCGTAGTGAATACCTGCGTCATGCCAAGTTTACGTCCTAAAATACCTTTCATGATGTCACCTCCACTGTCCTTACAGCTTGATCTCGATGTCGACGCCGCTCGGCAGTTCCAGACGGCTCAATGCGTCAATGGTTTCTGCAGTCGGTCCGACGATCTCGATCAAACGCTTATGTGTTCTGATTTCAAACTGCTCACGCGAATCTTTGTACTTGTGAACAGCTCTCAAAATGGTTACCACCTGCTTCTCTGTCGGCAGGGGTACAGGTCCGACGACTTTCTTTGCGCCGTGTTCCTGAGCAGCCTTAACGATCTTTTCGCTGGCTGTATCCAGGATTCTGTGTTCGTAAGCTTTTAAACGAATTCTTACGCTGTTTTTTGCCATGAAATCTTCCTCCTTCATTTCATCCGCCGTTTCGGCAGATTCGCTCGGTGTGAATTCCCCGGTCTTCACGCTTAGCTGGCGCTATCGTGACAACGCCGATCAGCGTGCCGGCAACCTCCCACGTCCATGCGAATGCTTCGCTATTATAGCACTCAAAAACAGGCAATGCAACACTTTTTTCAAAAAAGTTAAAAACTTGGAAATACGGCTTCAGATCAAGCTCTTTTCAAGTTTCGAAAATCAATGATTTCAACAATTCCCTGGCAACGAAGATCAGTGTGCCATTATTATCTTCCTGACCGAATTCTTCCCAAAATAAGGTACTATCCGCAGGCGATTTTCACTGTTTTTCGCCCAATTTCACGATATTTTTCGTCTGGCAGCGCTTACATCTGGCAAGATTAACGAATCTTTGACAGATTTCGCAGGATTCCGTTTCTATGCAGGTCTGATTTATATTATAATAAGGATACTTTCAGGAGGTGAGCGCATGTTTGAATTTCTGAAGTTTAGAAAACAGGAACGCCGGCAGGTCGTTGTCGCGCTGCATGGGTTTGGACGGCGGCGGACCGATGAGTTTCTGCCGTTAAAAAATTTCCTCGCCGCCAAGAACATCGAACTGATCATGCCGGAGTTATTTAATCCGCGCAACCCGCAGGATGTCGATCCGCAGAAATGGATCCAGCGGGCTGAGGAAGTCGTCGATCAGCTGGCAGCCCAGAACGCGGAAGTCATTCTGGTCGGCTTCTCGATGGGCGGCGTCATCGCCGCGCATCTGGCCGCTGTCAAACCGGTAAAGAAGTTGATTCTGCTGGCGCCGGCATTCAATTATATCAATGTCGCCAACGCCGCGGATTACATCACCGGCTGGTTCAGCAGCCCCGGAAAAAAAGAACAGCCTGACCCGTATCCGCCGCTGCCCGCTGATTTTACTTCGGTGTTCATGAACGTCGTCGATCTGTTGAAGCAGGATGCCGCGCTGGTGGAATGTCCGGTGCTGATCTTCCACGGTACGGATGACGAAACCATTTCCGTTTCATCCAGCCGCAAGATCTACAAAAAAATTCCGGCCGCGCAGAAGGGACTGATCATGTTGGAAGGGGTCGGCCATGCGATTCTGGACGATCCGGTCTACGCTTCGCTGGCGTTGAACACCATCGCCGCGTTCATCGCCGATCAGTTCCATTTTTGATCATTCCAGGAGTTCTTGTGCTCTGACCGGCCAAGACTGCTTAACCTGATCCTTTCCGGTTCTGTTCTTTTCTGTTCTTCCTTTATATAAAGGAAAGCTGCAGCGCTTCTGATTTTTATCTTCAAACGTTACAGCTTTTTTATGATCTTATTCTATTTCAAGACGGCCGCTTCGCGCTGCGCCAGTACGCCAGCGCCGCAGCAGCCGACAGTGCGAACGCTCCGGCGCTCAGCACAAACGGAAACAACATATTCAGGTCGTAGACGATCCCCGCAGCCAGTGAGCCGAGCACATTGCCCATCGACTTGATCGCGTTGAACAGACCGGTGATGATGCCGACTTCGCTGTTTTTTCGCCCCTCCACGGATAAAGCCTGCGTGATCGGCTGATAAACGGCATTGGCGGTAAAGAAAATCAGGTTCATCGCAATGAACAGCGTCAGATTGCCCGGAATCAGTGCTCCCGCTGCACTCAGCGCGCACAGCGCCAGCACGGCGATCAGTGATTTCTTCACCTCAGTGCGGCGGATGATCCACAGATTGATGGAGAAATTTGCGATCAGGCCGATAAGACCGATGACCGCTTTGATTAATCCATTATAAACCGGTTTAAAATCCAGCTCGGCCTTCAAGAAATAGTTAAACGCATTTTCATGGCAGTTGCTGGCGAAGCCGGTCAGAAAGACGACGGTCAGAAACAGGATCATGACGGTGCTCATCAGACTGCGGGCGCTGGCAAAGGAGTTGAACGGATTGACGGTTTTCAGCAGCACGCGCGGACGAACAGTCTGCGGATCCACAATCGAATCTTCGACAAAGAACATTGCGCCCACGCCCAGCACGATCATCCAGACCGCCTGAACGTTGAACGCCAGCTGGAAGTGAATCGTTCCCAGAACGCCGCCCAGCAGATAGCCCACCGCCAGCGAAGCGGACTGCATCGCCGTATAGACCGCCAGATTGGAAGCCTGTTTTGCAGGCTCACTGACGTCGATCACATACGCCATCGTCGCCACGATCGCGCCGCCGGAAAAAGCCCCGGCCGCCCCGCGTGAGATCAGCACCATCAGCTCACTCGATGAGAAGCCCAGACTCAGCTGCGCCAGCCCATAACAGACGCAGGAGATCGTAAAGACCTTCACGCGGCCGAGATGATTGCTGAACTCGCCCCAGAATACAGACGTTAGAAATGAAAAGAAGCACATCACCGCCATCGACGTTCCGAAAATCCGCGACGGCAGTCCCATCGCCGTATATAAGGTCGGCGTCACCGGATGATGGAAATTCATGCCGATTCCCAACAAGACCGTGATCACCAGCATTCTGAACACTGATTTCTTTTTTGTCATGCTTGCATCCCCCTTATGACTTCTCTATAATACAAGTTAAACCCAGGTTGAAGTCAAGCCGAAAAGGAGAAATGGTATGGATTATTCGATCAAAGAAATTTCTGAGCGGCTCCGCATCCCCGCTTCCACGCTGCGGTATTATGAAAAGCGCGGGTTAATCGGTCCGCTGCGGCGCGGTGCGGGCCAGGTCCGCATCTTTACCGAAGACGATCTCCGGCTGCTGCAGATCATCCAGTGCTTAAAACGAACCGGCATGCCGGTCGAAGAAATCCGCGAGTTCGTCGAGCTGATCCGCAAGGGCGATGCGACGTTGGAACAGCGAACTGCCTTATTTGAGCGTCACCAAGCTCAGATTGAGCATCAGATTGAAGCGCTGCAGGAAAATCTGGCGGTGTTAAAACGCAAGATGAGGTTGTTCAACACACCGAAAAAATAAACGAATCCCGTTTGTCACAGGCGACAGACGGGATTTTCTTATTGATCGCAACGCGGGTGATCCTTGCGGTAATCGCACAATGCCGATTTCATCCGGCAGCTGCCCGCTTGATAGCTGGCGCAGGCCGCGCAGCCCCGGTTCTTTTTGGAGCGCAGCCGGATCAGGCAGTAGGCCGTCCAGCCTCCGATGATCAATATTACAAGCAACGTCGCCATTGTTCATCCCCGCCTTTCTTTTTTTTATTATATCAGGATTTTAACAGGGCATGAATGGAAATGACCGGAAGGTTGGACGCTGAGCTATCGTTTTCCAATTTCGCAGCCGTGCTCTGACGCTGAATCGCCGCCGGAAAATGAGCCAGGGTATTGCGGTGATTGCCCCGAAGGATGATCGTGCCGGTAAGCGCTGAGCAGCGGGTTCTGCGGCCCTTCACTGTGACAGATTCCCGTCATGCCGCAGCCCGCGCAGCCGCCTGCGCAGGAGGAGCCTTCTTGACGATGTTGCCGCCGCAGACTGCGGATCGCCAACAGGCAGGCGTCGATCACGATCAACAATACAACGCCTTCGCCAAAATAACTTTGAATAGCAGCGAGCATTCGTTCTCCTTTCCGCCGATTCCGGCTTTTAAATTTTTGTGGTTTCCTTCAGATCGACTTCCAGTGTCCGACTTTCTTTATATGGCCGGATTAACAGATAAACTAAAGCCGCAAGCAGGACAATCGCGATCCCAGTAAACACGGTAAACGGCGTTTCGCCTGTGATCAGGCCGCCGATCTGGTAGACGATCATGGCGGCGGCGTAAGCAAAACCACACATGTAGCCAATCGCCCCAAGCGTCCATTTCGGATTGTTCATCTCCCGTTTGATCGCACCCATCGCCGCGAAGCATGGCGCGCACAACAGGTTGAAAATCATGAAGCTGTACGCCGAGAGGGCTGTGAAATCCGCCGCGATCAGCGTCCAAATCTCATTGCCCGCTTCGCTCAGTTCCCCGCTGTAATGGTAAAGGACACCGAAGGTATTGACAACTTCTTCCTTGGCGATCAGGCCGGTTACCGTTGCCACTGTTGCTTTCCACGCCATATCGCCGATCCAGCCCAGCGGATAGAAAATCCAGGATACCGCATTGCCGATCAGCGCCAGCAGCGAGCTGTTGTTATCTTCAACCGCCTGGAAGACGCCGTCCACAAAGCCATAGCCCTGTAAGAACCACAAGACAATCGAGCTTAACAGAATAACCGTACCGGCCCGCTTGATAAACGACCAACCGCGTTCCCATGTTCCCCGCAGCACATTGGATGCCGAGGGAATATGGTAGGCCGGCAATTCCATGACAAATGGCGCCGGATCGCCCGCAAACATCTTAAACTTCTTCAGGATGATTCCGCTTATAATCACCGCGGCCACGCCGATGAAATACGCTGATGCCGCAACTGCGGCGGAATTGTTGAACAACGCCCCGGCAAACAGACCGATGATCGGCATTTTCGCACCGCAGGGAATGAAACCGGTTGTCATGATCGTCATTTTCCGGTCGCGATCCTGTTCGATCGTCCGCGAAGCCATAATTCCCGGCACGCCGCAGCCGGTCGCCACCAACATCGGGATAAAACTCTTGCCGCTTAAACCGAACCGACGGAAGATCCGGTCCATAATGAACGCAATTCGCGCCATGTAGCCGATATCTTCAAGAATGCAAAGCAGGAAGAACAACACGAGCATCTGCGGCACGAAGCCCAAGACCGCGCCGACCCCCGCGACAATTCCGTCCTGAATCAGACTGGCGAGCCAGCCGCCGACGCCCATCATCTGTAAGAAAGCGTCGACTGTGCCCGGCACCCACTCGCCGAACAACACGTCGTTGGCCCAGTCTGTACCCAGCGTGCCGATCGAGATTGACCAACCGCCCATCGAAATCGCGTAGACCAGCGCCATGACGAGAATGAAAATCGGCAGCGCCAGCCAGCGGTTGGTCACGATCGTGTCGATTTTATCAGAAACCGACATCCGGGATTGATTTTTCTTTGTATAACATGTGCGAATGATCGAACTGATATCATTATATCGTTCGTTAGTGATGATGCTTTCCGCGTCGTCATCCAGCTCGTCTTCCGCTTTTTGAATCAGCGCTTCGACATCTGGGACGCCGCTTATCATCGCCGCAATTTTATCGTCGCGCTCAAACAGCTTGATCGCGTAGAAACGCCGCATCGCCGAAGGGACTTCTGCGGGCAGCTGGGAGAGGATCGCGTCGAGCACCTGTTCCACTTTCGGACTAAAGCGATGCACTGGCGGCAAGACTTGCCCTTGCTTCGCCAATTTGACGGCCAGCGCTGCGGCTTCCTGAATACCTGTTTGTTTCAGCGCCGAAATCGTGACGACTTCGCATCCCAGTGCCCTGGCGAGCAGCTGCGTGTTGATCTGATCGCCGTTCTTGTTGACGACGTCGATCATATTGATGGCAACGACGACCGGAATGCCCAGCTCCAGCAGCTGTGTGGTTAAGTACAGATTGCGTTCCAGATTCGTGCCGTCGACAATGTTCAGAATCGCTTCCGGACGTTCGTGAATCAGATAATTCCGGGCGACGACTTCTTCCAGCGTATATGGGGAAAGGGAATAAATCCCCGGAAGATCGGTGATCGTGACTTCCTTCCGATCCTTCAACCTGCCTTCCTTCTTTTCGACCGTGACGCCCGGCCAGTTGCCCACAAATTGATTGGAACCCGTCAGAGCGTTGAAAAGTGTTGTTTTTCCGCTGTTCGGATTGCCGGCCAGCGCAATTTTAACTGCCATGTTCTATCCCTCCTAAAAATTAGCTTAAGCTAACTATATACCCAAAAAAGACAGGCCCTCCGGCCTTTAATCCACTTCGATCATCTGGGCGTCGGCTTTGCGCAGCGATAATTCATAACCGCGGACGTTGATCTCCACCGGATCGCCCAGCGGCGCAACCTTGCGCACATAGACTTCGACACCCTTCGTAATGCCCATGTCCATGATTCGGCGCTTAACCGCGCCTTCGCCATGAAGCTTCTTGACGGAAACGGTGTCTCCGACCCGGATATCCTTTAACGTTTTCATTCTATCCCCCCTTTTATATCATGATCTTATTGGCCATTTCCTTACTGATGGCCACACGGCACCCCTTCACCTTGACGATGACGTTGCCCTGGTTCTGCGAAACGAGCATGACCTCGCTGCCTTCGGTAAAACCGAGTGAATTTAAGAAACGCCGAACTTCTTCCTTCCCGCCGATTCGTTTTACAGCGTTGATCTGTCCAGCCTGTGCGAATGTTAACGGCATCAACCTCCCCCCTCCTTGAAGTAAAAAGATCAGTTTAATTAGCTTTAGCTAACTTACAGGTTATATGTTATCTTAGACTAACAATTATGTCAATCTTTTTTTGAAGGATTTTCCTTTTTTCTGAGCATTCAGCTTGACAAATGCTTTTTACTTCATGGCCTGAGCTGTGGTTTTGCTCTTTAGCTTTCCCAAAAAAGAAAAAGGCCAGGTTCCAGCCTTGATTCCTGTATTCCGAATCCGCTTTCCCCCGCCTGTTTTATTCATCTCCTACAACAGATCGAGCAATTCCTCAATCCGGTAAATCCGCGGCAAATCCGCCTGACACTGCTGTCCCGGATTCGCAAAAATCCAGATCGGCTGCATGCCTGCCCGGTAAGCCCCGATAATGTCGGTGAAGAACGTATCGCCGACAAACGCGATTTCTTCCGGCGGCAGCTCCAGCTGGCGCGCGCCTTCCAAAAAGATTTCCACATCCGGTTTGTGCGCTTTGAATTCTCCGGAAATGACGATCACTTCAAACAGATCCGCCAGGCCGCACAATTCCAGCTTACGCCGCTGCATCCGTGAATTCCCGTTGGTCACAATCCCAACCTTATATTTTTTCTTCAGCTGTTCCACCACGGAACGAGCCTGCGGAAAAACTACCGTATAATCGCCGAAGGTTTCATACCAGTCCTTGCACAATGCGTCGACCTGTTCCTGGCTTAAGCCGTATTCCTTTGCCAGCATCGAGTACATGTGGATTTTCTCGATCGAGCCATATTCGTCCCAGGTCAGCAGCTTCTGAACGACGTTTTCCCGCTCCACCGGCTCTTCCCGCAGCTGCGGAAACAGTGCGTCGACCAACTTCCTGATCTTGGCGTCCGCCGCCGCCTGCCGGTCGATCAGCGTATTATCCAAATCAAACAAAATTCCTTTAATCCCAGTCCTCATGCGTTCCTCCATAATATTGATTTCTGACTTCCAAATAGCACTCTGCATCCGTCTGATTGACGTATGGACGAATGAAATAAGTGCCGATATTGAATGTCACCGCCCCTAATAAATACCATAAAAAGAAGGAAAGATCCAGCACAAACAAATCCAGTTTGATTCCCTGCGTCATTTCCTGGGAAAGCGCCAGAATCTGCTGCGGATCAAGATCCGGTTCATCCTCAGTCAAATACGGCACAAACCGATAGCTGTATGATTTCACAATCCCCGGAATGACGAACAACAGTGAATACAAAGATACGATCAGATCCCGCCAGAATCCGGTCAGCGCTACCCGTTTCAATTCTTCCCATTGATTGAAGCAGCGAAACACATCGTTGGCGTTTTCCTCATCCGTGGACGCTTTTTTCATATAATTCATCAAACCGAAGCTCAGCGGATTCAGTACGATCAGCCGGATCAGCACCGCAACTGCCGCCGACAACAGCGTATACATCAAAACCAGCGGACCAAACAGCCCCATTAAGGAACTCAATCCAACAAACGTCTTGCCAAACAGCGTGATCGTCATGGCATCCAGCCATTGCGTCGTCGGCCCGCTGAAGTTGAAGTTGATCGAAAAGATCTTGAAATTTCCAACGCCATTCCCCAGCCAGTACAAAAACAAACACGCCACAAACAGTTTTAAATACTTTCGGCTCAATACCGCCTTGGCCCGGCTTTTTAATTCTGCGCGTACAAACATAATAATCTCCCCCATTCCAATTTCATTTTACACGAAGACTGTGAAAAATCCCAGAAAGAAAGCAGACAACTGTTCAATAGAGAACAAAAAAAGATCAGGATCGCTCCTGACCTGGTTTGAGAATCCATGCTTATGACTGTTTCGGCTCATCCTTAGCCTTCGCTTTTTCCTCTTCTTAGTCTTCCTCTTCGTCCTCATTGCCGGCAATTTTGCGTTTGCGGAAAACCCGGCACAGCCAGATGCTCAGCTGATACAGCAGCAGCATCGGCAGGGCGATCATGATCTGCGAGACAACGTCCGGCGGCGTAATGATCGCGGCGACAATGAAGATCACAACGATTACCACCGAGCGGCCTTTGACCATCCATTCCGGCCGCATCAGCCCCAGCTGAGTCAGAATTACCGTCGCAACCGGCATTTCAAACACCGTGCCGAAGGTGATAAAGATCGTCATGATAAAGCTGAGATAACTTTCAATCGAAATCGACGCGATGATCGACGCCGACGCGTTGACATGAATGAAGAAATACAACATGAACGGCAGCGCGATCTTATACGCGAACCCCGCGCCGAGAATGAAGAAAAACAAACCGGCTACCATCGCGAAGAAGAACACGAAGTTTTCCTTTCGTTCCAGCCCCGGACGGATAAACGCCCAGATTTCATACAGAATCACCGGTGAACCGAGGCAGACGGCGCCGATCAGCGCGACCTTGATATACTGCATGAACAGCGCCTGCGGCGAAAGGTAAACGAACTGATAGCCCAGCTCGGTCCCCTGTTGGGTCAACAGGTTGACAATCGGCCCCGCGTAGTTGAAACAGATCAGTAAGCCAGCGAACAGAACTGCGATCACAACCAGGATCCGGTTGCGCAGTTCTTTCAGATGACCGGTCAGCGACATGACCGCTTCATCATTCTCTTGTTCCTGTTTCTGTTTATGCTTCGCCATACTGCTTATTCTTCGTCGTCAGACTTGTCGGAATCCTTATTATCGGACATGCCTTCCTTGAAGTTCTTGATCGTCTTGCCAAACATCTTGCTTAACTTCGGCAGCTGCTTTGGTCCGAAGACGATGATGACGATAACTAAGATGACTAATAATTCCGTAGTTCCCAATTTTCCAAACATAATTTTTCCCTCCTGATTTTATTGATCAATTACGCGTTATGCGAGCGGCGGCCTGCGGTTTTAGCTGCTGGACGCTGACGGCGCGGTGCTTTGCGGCCCGTATATGCCTCCGCTAACGTCGGCTTTTCTTCAGCCGAAACTTCCGGCTGCATTTCCGCTTCTGTCTTTGCTTTTGCAGCGGCGGTTTCCGTCACTTCCGCTTCGATGACCTCCGGCTTGGCCTCTTCCTTCTTCGCCGGCTTGCCAATCGTCTTGAATGACTTCGTCACATCGTCGATCGACTTGTTGACGTCTTCCTTCAGCGACACGATCGGTTCGATCGCTTCCTTTAACGGCGCGCTCGCTTCATCGAGCGGTTCGACGATATTCTCGCGGATGTCCTTGGACAGATCGCCCGTCACTTTCTTGACTTCTTTCAGCGACGCCCCCAGCTTTTTAGCATAGATCGGAAGCTTCTCCGGTCCTAAGACCACCAGCGCGATCACACAGATCACAATGATCTCGGCAATTCCTATCTTCATACCCCGTTTCTCCTTTGTGAGATTATTATAACAAGTCGCCTGAGATTTGTATAGCGTATATTTATATTTTTATCATTTTATTTTTTGATATATTGACCATTCACGCAAGAACACAGACCGCCTTGCAGGCAGGCAGTTTCTTTTGCAGCCAGCTGCAGAGTTTTTCCGCATGATCCAGTTCCTGAGCCGAGCGGCAGATCAGTTCAAATTTCCAGTTTTTCGTAACCCGGGTTCCCAGACGGGCATAGACCTGAGCGATCAATTCCTCAAATTCCTGCCGATCCTGCAGGTCAAGCAGACAGTCCATCCGCAGCTGCAGCGTGACCGGCAGCTGGCGCTGGCGCACGATGTTCATCAGCAGATCGAAGCCATACCACGTCAAAACCCGCTGCTGAGCGAGCATCAGCACATTATCAGGATGATACAGATCGAGATTCAGCTCCAATGTTGACGATTTCATTGCCGGACACTCGCGCAGCCACAGATACTGCTGATACAGACGGGTATCCGTCTTCACATAGTCCAGCTGACATTGCTGCGCCGCGACATAACGCAGTCCTTCTTCCACAGGCAGAACCACTTCATCCGGACAGCGCCCCTGCGTCCACTGACTTTTCCACTGACTTGGCGTCATCTGAAACTCCTGCTGGAAATTGCGGTAAAAATACTTGGAATCGGAAAAGCCGCACGCCTTGCAGATACCGGCGTTGCTTTCCGGTGTAAACAACAGCTGCCGCTCCGCCTCCCGCAGCCGGCAGCGGCTGACGCACTCCAGAAACGTCATATGTTCATTCTGTTTCCACAGCTGGGCAAAATAGCTCTTCTGCATTTTCTCCGCATCCGCAGCCTGCTGCAGCGTCAGCTTCGCTTGCAGATGCGTTACAATATAATCAATGATCCGGTAATACCGCACGAATTTATCTTCACTGACCGCCCGGAACTGCCGGTTAACTTCGTTCTGCACATTATATTCCATAACCAGCGTCAGGCCCAGCTTTTCTTCCATCAGCGGCCGCTGAGCCACTTTTTCTTCCTGATTGAACAACGCGTAGGTTTCCAGGATATCCTTCAGAAAAATACAATCGCGGTAAACCAGCGATACCTCGCGGGTTTGATCGGGATCGACTAACGAATCCACCAGCTGAAGACGCTCGGCATAGGGATAGCTGACCTGCGGCAGCAGCGCCGTTTCAATCTCCACACACAATGCCGTGCAGCCTTCGCGCGATGTCATGGCCCACACTTCCCCGGCATTGACAAAAAAAACATCCCCGGCGTTCATTTCACTCAGCCGGCTGAACCGCTTCACCTGGGCCTGACCCTCCAGAAGGGCGACAACACTCAAAGCGGAGTCGGAATAACGCAGCGCCGTCTGATGAAAGCGCAGAACTTGAGAGGTAATGTAATCATGTCGGAATGGTTTCATGCGATTTTCTCCTGTTTTTTATTATAGCATTCCCCCTGTCCAAACGCAAAAAAGAGATCCGCAGAGGATCTCTTTTCAGAATTTTTTAACGATGACCGAAACTTATTTAATGATTTCGATAACGTTTCCGGAACCGACGGTACGGCCGCCTTCACGGATAGAGAACTTTGTTCCCTGTTCAACAGCGATCGGAGCGATCAGTTCAACCGTCATTTCAACGTTGTCGCCCGGCATGCACATTTCAACGCCTTCCGGCAGTTTGATAACGCCTGTAACGTCCGTTGTACGGAAGTAGAACTGAGGACGGTAGTTGGAAACGAACGGTGTATGACGTCCGCCTTCTTCCTTCGTCAGAACGTAAACCTGAGCCTTGAATTCCGTGTGCGGATGAACGCTTCCCGGCTTCGCCAGGACCTGTCCACGCTGTACTTCATCACGGTTAACGCCACGCAGCAGCGCACCGATGTTATCGCCTGCTTCAGCGTAGTCCAGCAGTTTACGGAACATTTCGATACCGGTAACAACGGTCTTCTTGGAATCATGGATACCGACGATTTCAACTTCTTCGCCCAGCTTCAAGATACCACGTTCAACACGGCCTGTCGCAACAGTACCACGGCCTGTGATGGTGAAGACGTCTTCGACAGCCATCAGGAACGGCTTGTCAGCGTCACGTGCCGGAGTCGGGATGTAGCTGTCAACAGCATCCATCAGTTCGTCGATCTTGCCTTCCCAAGCCGGATCGCCTTCCAGAGCCTTTAATGCGGAACCGCGGATAACCGGAGCGTTTTCGCCGTCAAAGCCATATTCGCTCAGCAGTTCGCGAACTTCCATTTCAACCAGGTCGATCAGTTCTTCATCGTCGACCATGTCGCACTTGTTCAGGAATACAACGATTGCAGGAACGCCTACCTGGCGAGCCAGCAGGATGTGTTCACGTGTCTGAGGCATCGGTCCGTCAGTTGCCGCAACAACCAGGATCGCGCCGTCCATCTGAGCTGCACCAGTGATCATGTTCTTGATGTAGTCAGCGTGGCCCGGGCAGTCAACGTGAGCGTAGTGGCGAGTAGCCGTCTGGTATTCAACGTGAGCTGTGTTGATTGTAATACCGCGCTGCTTCTCTTCCGGTGCACCGTCGATCTGGTCGTAAGCTTTCGCTTCCGCCATACCGTTCTTTGCCAGGTGGTTTGTAATAGCGGCTGTCAGTGTAGTTTTACCATGGTCAACGTGACCGATGGTACCGATATTGACATGCTCTTTAGATCTGTCAAATTTTGCTTTTGCCATTTTGCAAATTCCTCCTAATTTTCCATTCAATTAGCCAAGTCTATTTTAAGATAAACGTCCGAAGAAATCAAGGTCAGATTACTCAGCGGAAGCGTTTTTCTTGGCGATTTTTTCAGCAATGCTCTTCGGAACTTCTGAATAGTGGTCCATCTGCATTACATAGTTGCCGCGGCCCTGGGTAAACGAACGCAGATCCGTGGAATAACCGAACATTTCAGACAGCGGTACGAAAGCGCGGACAACGATTGCGTTGGCACGTTCTTCCTGATCGCGGATCTGACCGCGGCGCTTGGTGATGTCGCCCATCACGCTGCCGAGGTATTCGTTTGGCGCTGTGACTTCAACCGACATGATCGGTTCCAGCAGCACCGGCTTACATTTCTTAGCCGCTTCTTTCAAGGCCATCGAAGCCGCAATCTTAAACGCCATTTCAGACGAGTCGACTTCATGGTAGGAACCGTCGAACAGCGTAGCCTTGATATCGACAACCGGATAGCCTGCGACTAAACCGTTGTTCAGCGCTGCCTCCAGGCCTTCCTGAGTCGGCTTGATGTATTCGCGCGGAACGGTGCCGCCGACAACAGCGTCGATAAATTCGAAGCCCTTGCCTTCTTCGTTGGGTTCAAATTTGATCCAGACGTGGCCATACTGACCGCGACCGCCGGACTGACGGACAAACTTGCCTTCGCACTCGGCCGCCTGGCGAATCGTTTCACGATAAGCAACCTGCGGCGCGCCGACGTTGCATTCAACCTTAAATTCACGGCGCATCCGATCGACGATGATGTCCAGATGCAATTCGCCCATACCGGCGATGATCGTCTGGCCTGTTTCTTCATCCGTGTACGTCTTGAACGTCGGGTCTTCTTCCGCCAGCTTCGCTAACGCCAGGCCCATCTTATCGGAGTCCGCTTTGGTCTTCGGCTCAACGGACATCTGGATAACCGGTTCCGGGAAGACCATCGATTCAAGGATGATCGGGGCTTTTTCATCGCACAGCGTATCGCCGGTCGTCGTGGCCTTTAAGCCGACCGCCGCCGCAATATCACCGGCGAAGACTTCCGTGATTTCCGCACGGTGATTCGCGTGCATCTGAACGATACGGCCGAAACGTTCGCGCGTATCCTTCGTCGCATTCAGGACGTAAGAGCCTGCCGTTGCCGTTCCGGAGTAAACGCGGAAGTAAGTCAGACGGCCGACAAACGGGTCGGTCATGACCTTGAACGCCAGCGCCGCAAACGGTTCGCTGTCGTTGGCATGACGGGCTTCCTGCGTGCCGTCTTCCAGGTGACCCTGGATGGACGGGATATCCAGCGGGGACGGCAGGTAGTCGATAACAGCATCCAGCATCAGCTGTACGCCTTTGTTCTTATAAGCGGAACCGCACAGAACCGGGAAGAATTCCGACGAGCAGACGCCCTTACGGATCGCCGCTTTGATTTCAGGAATCGTTGGCTCTTCGCCTTCCAATACCTTCATCATCAGTTCATCATCGTAATCGGCTGCTTTTTCGATCAGCTCCGCCCGCAGCTGCTGCGCCTGTTCCAGCATATCCGCCGGGATTTCCTTGACTTCCATCTTGGTTCCCAGATCGTCAGCGTAGAAGATCGCATTCATTTCCAGCAGGTCGATGATGCCGCGGAATGTGTTTTCCGCGCCGATCGGCAGCTGGATCGCCGCCGCTTTCGCGCCTAAGCGATCGCCGATGCTGCGCACCGACATCATGAAGTCTGCGCCGGTCGCATCCATTTTATTACAGAAAACGATCCGCGGAACTTTATAGGTCGACGCCTGACGCCAGACAGTTTCCGTCTGCGGCTCAACGCCGGCTTTGGCATCCAGAACGGTAACCGCGCCGTCTAAGACACGCAGGGAACGTTCAACTTCAACCGTGAAGTCGACGTGACCCGGAGTATCAATGATATTGATGCGGTGGCCTTTCCAGGAAGCGGTTGTGGCCGCAGAAGTGATCGTGATGCCACGTTCCTGTTCCTGCGCCATCCAGTCCATCTGAGAGGCGCCGTCATGGGTTTCTCCCAGTTTATGAGTTTTTCCGGTGTAATAAAGGATACGTTCCGTTGTGGTGGTCTTGCCAGCATCAATGTGAGCCATGATTCCGATATTACGGGTATTTTCTAGCGAAAATTCACGAGCCATAAATTTCTCCTTTCGTAACTCTGCAGATTCTGCAGCCGCTTACCAGCGGTAATGAGCGAAAGCCTTGTTGGCTTCGGCCATCTTGTGGGTATCTTCCTTCTTCTTGACGGAAGCCCCGGTGCCGTTGGCCGCATCCATGATTTCCGCAGCCAGACGCTGTTCCATGGTTTTTTCATGGCGCAGACGGCTGTAATTAACCAGCCAGCGCAGACCCAGCGTCAGTCTTCTTTCAGAAGAAACTTCGATTGGGACCTGGTAGTTGGCGCCGCCGACACGGCGAACCTTCAGTTCCAGCAGCGGCATGATGTTGGACAGAGCCTGTTCAAAGACTTCCATCGGCTGACGTCCGGTCTTCGCTTCGACGATATCGAAAGCGTTGTACAGGATATCCTGAGCGACGTTCTTCTTGCCATCCAGCATCAGCTTGTTGATTAAGCGAGTGACCAGTTTCGAATTGTAAATTGGATCGACCAATACATCTCTCTTCGCAATATAACCTTTTCTTGGCATGTGTTATTCCCTCCTTATTTCTTAGCTTTCGGCTTCTTTGCCCCGTACAGAGAACGGCTCTGATTCCGGTTGGCAACGCCGGCGCAGTCCAGAGTTCCGCGGATGATGTGGTAACGGACACCTGGGAGGTCCTTAACACGGCCGCCGCGGATCAGAACAACACTGTGCTCCTGCAGGTTGTGACCGATTCCTGGGATATAAGCTGTAACTTCCATTCCGTTGCTCAGACGAACACGCGCGTATTTACGCAGCGCCGAGTTCGGCTTTTTCGGTGTCATGGTACCGACACGGGTGCAGACGCCTCTCTTCTGTGGAGATGCGATGGTGGTGGCCTGACGCTGCAGGCTGTTGTAACCTCTGTTTAAAGCCGGGGACTTCGATTTCCAAACCTTGTTCTCACGGCCCTTGCGGACTAACTGATTAATCGTTGGCATGGTTTTTCTCCTTTCGATCTTTTCAAGCACACACTTCCAAGCGTGCCATTCCTTGGCATAAATATAAGTTTCCACGCAGGAAACCCTTATTCGTAGCTAAGCGAGGTTAATTCTAGCGGATATTCAATGAATTGTCAACGAGAAAAGAACAACCTTTTTAGAAATTTCGCATTTCTTTTCCGGTTTCCCGCGCAATCCACTGTTTCAGGCGTTGCATTTTGCGGTTTTCTTCGTTTTCCAGCTCTTTTTGTATACCCTGAATCCCCTCTTTTATACTTTGATAGACACGAATTCCAGAAGATTCCCAATTATTTCCCAGTCTTTAACCCCCCCCCAGAGCCTCAAACATTTCTTTGTTTGCGTTGTTCTGCGTTCGTTGTTTTCCTTGCCGGTCTAAGCGATTGAAAGTTATTATTCCAATCGTTCTTTTTGCTTATCAAAAATCGCTGCGCCGCGGTCTTCGGCCAAGACGAGGTTACTCTTTCGCATACTTTTCCCATCGCAAAGCAAACTGCTTAATATAGCGAAGGCTTCAGCCACTCCCGCAGCTGTTCGACCGGGCAGGAAGAAAACAGGCTGCAGCTGAAGGTATAGACCAGAAACAAATCGGAGTCCAGACCTTGCCCTATTTGAAATTTTCCATGCAGCGTTGTCGTCAGGCGTTCGATTAACGGCAGCGACTTCGGATTTTTCCGGACATTTTCCAGAATCGTTTCCAACCGCTGCATGCACAGCGTGAAACGATCGCTGAACTCCATCATCAATCCCAGCAGCGCGCTTTGATAAAATTCCAGAGTCGGACGCAGAATCAGCTCATACAGCAGCAGCCAGACCGCCTGCAGATGTTCGTCTTCACTTAAAAGCTGACACTGGTTTAACAGCTCTGCTTCAAAGGGTTCCAGCGAATCCCCCTGCGACAGCCGCAGAAACAACGCGTACTGTGCTTCTGTCGACCGCTGAATCTGCTGCGCGCTCAGATGATAAATCAACTGCTGCAGGACGGTCAGATTTTCTTTAAACTGCACCTTCAGTTCAGAAGAAATCCGATCCCACAAAAATTGCCGGTAGGGATCAACCTCGATATCCAGAAACGGCGCTAATAATAAAATTGCGATCATCCGCGCGTCGGAAACCATCCCCAGCGAATCCGCCAGGCGATTTTTGGGCAGCTCGTCAAAGTGCTGACGCGGCAGTTTCAAAAGAAGCTCCGGCGTCGCGTTGCAGGGAATGCTCTCCAGAAGATAACGGATCACTTCCAGCTGGGCCGCCATTTCATTGATTTTCTGCTTTTGTTGATAAACATGGCGATGCAGGAAAAAATTTAACGAAATGGGATACCGGAACGCTTCATGGATCACTTCGATCGGCAGTCCCAGCCGGCGCAGCCGCTGAATAATCTTGAGCGTTTTCAGATCAACTTCACTTAAATCATAATAACCATTTTCATTTTTGGCCGGACAGACCAGTCCTTCCTGAATGTAAAAATGCACTGCCTTGCGGCTTAATCCCGTTTTCTTGCAGGCTTCATGAACGCGCATGAAAAATCACCTCAGTCAAAGCATACCCGTACAGGACAGTTTTTTCAAGGAAGAATGTGAAAATAATAATTAAATGTTCAGAAATGAGGACAAGTTGCGGAAATAAGCGAAAAAAAGACAGTAAAAATCCGGCTTGACTGTCCCGGTGACGGATGTTGTATTCTAAAAATCAGAAAGAAAGACTCATCATAACATGAGTTAAAAGAGGAAAAAGAAATGCGAATGAAGAAGTTCTTCCTGCCCCTTCTGGCAGCGCTCCTGTTCGCAGGATGCAGCGCAGCGCCAGAAGCGCAGACCCCAACTGTAAAATTTGATGCGGAAGTCGACTACCTGATCATCGGCGGCGGCGCGGCAGGCATTGCCAGCGCGGTTGAAGCTGCGGATCAGGGCGTTGAAAACATCATGATCGTTGAAAAAACCGGAATGCTGGGCGGCGCGGCCGTTTACTCCGGCGGAATCTTCGGCGGCGTGGAAACGGAAGTCACCAAAGCGCTGGATCTGCACGTGAATGTTGAGGATGTGATTGCGGAGCAGCAGCGGGAAAAGCACTACATTCTGGATGAAGAATTAACCCGGCTAACGATTGAAAGCGCCGGCAAAACGATCGACTGGATGATCAATACGCTGGGCGTTCCGTTTCAGCCGGAGGTCATCGTTAAAGACGGTTACGGTACGTTCCCGACCATCCATCTGGTCGAAGGCGAAGGTTCCGGCTTGCGCGAACCGTTTGAAAAAGCTGTTGCGGATCGTTCCATCGACGTGCGGCTGAATACGGAAGCCAAAGCCTTAATCATGGAGGAAGGCCGTGTCATCGGCGCGGAATGTGTGAACGAAAACGGCGAAACAATCCGGATTAAAGCCAGGGCGACGCTCATGGCTACCGGCGGATACAGCGCCAACGGGGATTTGATGGCTGCCGTGGCCGAGCAGAACCGCTATTTTCAGACGTCGAATTTAGCTTATCAGACCGGCGATGGTCTGGTGATGGCTGCTGCGGTGGGCGCAGGCGTTCAGAATCTTGATCAGATTCAGGTCTATCTGCGCGAGGTTGAAAACCGTACGAGCCAGTTCCCATATATGTTTACGATCTTTGTCGGTCAGGATGGCCGCCGCTTTATGGATGAGAAAAGAACGGCGCAGACCTGGAATCAGGAAATCAAAGATGACGTCGTTGATCTGTATGGAAGAACCGGCGTCGATTATTTCTGGAGTCTTGCCGACGAAGCATCGCTGGAAATGATGCAGATCGCAGACGCGGCTAAGGATCATGAAGGCGTCGTCGTTGCGGATACGCTGGATGAGCTGGCGCAGAAAACCGGAATCGACGCGGAAACGTTAAAAGCCACCGTTGATCGCTGGAACTCCTTTGCGGCAAAGATGGAAGATGAAGATTATGGCCGCACCGCGCAGTTCTGGTTCCCGATCTCAACGGGCCCGTACTATGCGTTAAAGACGACGTTCTTCTCCAGCGTTTGTCATGGCGGGATCACGAAAAACAGCAGCGCTCAGGTTACGCGGATTGACGGCAGCGTCATTGACGGCTTGTATGCCGCGGGTGAAGTGACCACCGTGACCAATTCCAACGGTTATACCATTTCCAACGCGATCACGTTTGGAAGAATCGCGGCTCAGCATGTCGCTTCTTCAATCCAGGAAGTGAAATAAGCTTCCCTGCACCGCTGTTCTATAAGAATCAGCGAAACAGACGCATCGCAATCTCAGTGATTGCGGATGTTTCATCGAAAAACGTCGTTCTATTATCAGAAACGACGTTTTTTGTTTTTACCTTCAACGATCCAAAACAAAAGGACCGCAGAAAAGGATCGGACACATGCCTGCTCTGTCATCGGCAATGTTCGCGCAATCCCGGCTGAATTTGACCTCCCGAATGTTTTGCGGCGGCCTTTTTGCGGCGACCGATCTTGCGCGGCACCATCAGAAAAGCGGCCTTCGCCGCTTTCGTGAATTACTTGTTTTTCTGTGCGTTGCGTTCCAGCGCCTCAGTCAGGAAGATCCGCAGTTTGTCCATGGTTTCATCGCTGACACAATGTTCCATATGACAGGCATCTTCCTCCGCTGTCGGTTCGTCGACTTCCAGCACTTCCGTCAGAAATCGTTTAAACAAAATGTGCCGGCTGTAAACTTTTTCGGCATATTGGCGGCCGGATTCGGTCAGGTGGATCGTACCGTAAATTTCCTGATGAATGTAGCCGGCATCCTTCAGGACGCCCATCGCCTTATTGACGCTGGGCTTGCTGACGTGAAGCATGGCGGCGATGTCGCTCATTCTGACGCTCGGGTTGCGCTGTTCCAGAATCAATATGCTTTCCAGATAATTCTCTGATGATTCATTAATTCGTTCCATAATGATCCTGCCCTCGCTTTCTGCTTTTTATTATAACAAATCCTTTGAATCAGAACAACTAAACCGCTTTCTTTCTTCGCAAATTCCAAGCTTGAATCCCAAACTGAACCGGCAGCCCCAGCCTTTGCTCGCGCGGGTACAGCGTCGGCCAGACGGACAGGTTAAACTGCGTCCGGCGGTCTCAGATCCTGAACCCCCCACAATATCAGCTGTAAGCAGCCCGCAGTGCATTCTGCGTCGTGCTTATTTTTCTTATGATGGAAACAGAACGTTTTCATCAGGCTATTCCCCCTCGCAAAAAGGAATCCGAATCGGATTCCTCAGCCCTTTTTTGAGATTGTCTTGGCAGCAGAAATTATCGACTTATATAAATAAGGAAACGACATGGTACACGACAAAGGAAACGCAATAGGCCACGCTGATTTGAAAGCCCATCGACTTGAGCGTATATTTCCAGCTGCCCGCCTCCGAGTGAATCGCTGAAATGGCCGCGACGCATGGCGCGTAAAGCAGCACAAACGTCATGAACGCGATCGCCGAGGCCGGCGTGAAGACGCGGGTCAAAACGCCTGAAAGCTGCGAAACATTGCCGACGTTGTACATGACCGCCATCGACGAGACGACGCTCTCCTTCGCGATCAGCCCGGAAATCAGCGCGATCGCCGACTGCCAGTGGCCAAAGCCCAGCGGGATCAGCAGCGGCGCGATCAACCGGCCGATCGTCCCCAGAATACTCGAAGTCGGATCCGCCACCATCTGCAGTGTGAAGCTGAAATTGGTCAGCACCCACAGCAGCACCGTCATCGAGAAGATGATCGTTCCGGCTTTGATCAGGAACCCCTTGGCCTTCTGCCACATGTGGATCATCGTGACCTGAAACGACGGAATCCGATACGGCGGCAGCTCTAAAATAAATGTGGATTCATTCTCTTTAAACACCGTATGGCGAAGCAGGAAGCCGCAGCCAATCGCAACCAGAATGCCCAGCACATACATGCTGAAGATCGCCACGCCGGAATGTTCCGGAAAGAAAATCCCGGCAAACAGGGCATAGACCGGCAGCTTCGCGCCGCAGGACATAAACGGAATCAACAGGATCGTCATCTTGCGGTCCTGTTCATGTTCCAGCACCCGCGAAGCCATGACGGCCGGCACTGTACAGCCAAACCCCATCAGCATCGGAATGAACGCCTTGCCATTCAGACCGATCTTGCGCAGCATCCCATCCATCAGAAACGCCGCCCGGGACATATAACCGCTGTCTTCCAGCACTGACAGAAATAAGAACAGAAGCATGATCTGCGGCATGAACGACAGCACGCTGCCCACCCCGCCGATCACCGTGTTGACCAGATCCAGCGCCCACGGCGCCACGGCCATCGAAGTCAGCGCCACTAACAGATTTGCTGCGAGCACGTCGTTGATCAACGTTTCAACCCAGCCCTTCAGCCCTTCGCCGATCGGGCCGAAGGTCACGATGAACATTAAAAATAAGATCAGAAAGAAAACCGGAATCCCCAAATACTTGTTGGTGACGATCATGTCGATGCGGTCGGAAACCGACGTCTCGCTGTCGCTCTTTTTTACGCATTGCTTCATCATCGCTTCGATCAATGCGTAGCGCATGTCTGCGACCGCCATGTCGATTTCCCGTTGTCCCCGCTGAGCGCAGAATTGCTTCTGCAGCGACTCCAGTTCGTTCAGCTGCGCTTTGGACATCCGCAGATCGCGGACGATCACCTCGTCGTTTTCCAGCATTTTCATCGCATAGAACTTGTCGTGGACATGATCGTGCCGGCAGGCTTCGCGGATCACGCTGATCTGTTTCAGGATCGCTTCTGTCGCCGGATCGTAGTCCAATACCGAGCTGTGTGTGTTGTGAACCAGCTCATGAATCAGTTCTTCCATGCCGCTGCCGTTTTTCGCGCTGATTGCGACAACCGGCGTATCTAACAGCGCTGCCAGTTTTTTCAAATCTATCGTTATGCCTTTGCCCTTCAGCTCGTCAAGCATGTTCACCGCGATGACCATCGGGATGCCCAGCTCCTTCAGCTGTAAGCTCAGGTACAGGTTGCGCTCGATGTTGGTGCCGTCAACGATGTTTAAAATCAAATCCGGATGTTCGTCCATGATGAAATCACGCGCGACGATTTCCTCCATGCTGTAAACGGACATCGAATAAATTCCCGGCAGATCGACCAGCGTGATTTCATGCTCCTCAATCTGAAAGGAACCTTCTTTTTTCTCAATCGTAACGCCCGGCCAGTTGCCGACATGCTGCCTGGAACCGGTCAGCCGGTTAAACAGCGTCGTTTTTCCGGAATTCGGATTGCCTGCGAGGGCGACTTTAAAATTCATTAACCGACCCTCCTGACTTCTATCGTTTTCGCCTCGTCTTTGCGCAGCGATAATTCATAACCGCGGCAGCGAATCTCAATCGGATCGCCCAGCGGCGCTACTTTTCTGATAAACAGGACAGTGCCTGTGGTAATTCCCATATCGATCAAACGTTTGCGGATCGCCCGTTCCCCGCTGACGCCGAGAACCTCCGCTTTTTCGCCGACCTGACAATCAAATAAGGTCATGCCATTCCTTCTTTCTAACTGTTCCAGTACAATTTTAGCATGGTCCCCAGCCATGTCAACGCATTTAGTTAAGATTAACTAACTTTATTAGCGTAAGGCAACTTCAGTGTTGTAAGTTGCCCGCAGGCAAGGGGGAAGCAAAAGTAAAAGAAGCTCTCTGCCGCCAGCGAAAGAGAGCTAAGATTTTGATCATCCTGATTGATTTTCCTGGGGGAAATTGTTAGGCAATACAGGGGGTGAGGATGATCAATAAGAGGAGGCTGCGGAATTTTCACCTTTCCTTTGAAAGTGAAAATCCGGGACCGCAGCGAACTTGATACACATGCAGGAAAGAGGAGATTTTAGCTGCATTTAAGTTAGTATTATCTAACTTATGATTAAATGTTACCACAGGATAACTGTTCTGTCAACAAAAAAGGCAGATTTTTTTCTGCCGTTATTTTTCGTTGGAAATTTCTTTCAGCCAGATCGTTTGATCCTGATGCAGAAACGCTTCGATCTCCGCCTTATAAAACGGATCAAGCTTGCTTAACCGCCCCTGATTCAGCACCAGCGGATCGATCCAGCGCCGCTTCGCTTTGACCTGCAGCCAACCTTCCTTTTGCCCCGGTACGACCGCCCGGCGCAGCTGATGCAGCTGGCAATAGGCGTCCCATGCCTTACAGCTTTGATCCTCTTGTTTCAGCCTGGCAATGACCTGCGGTTCACTCGTCATCAAGTCCTCCAGCGACAACACGCGGCGATGCAGTGCAGACCGGATTAAATCCGCCAGCCGCTGCATGGCATAGCGATCCTCATCCGCGACATAAATCCAGGAATTGATCAAAGCCAGCCGAGCGAATTCCCGTGCCCGCCTGAAGGAGCGAAACACCAGCTCCGGCTGACCGTGTTCATCATGAGCGGCGATCAGATCCGCATAGATCGCCCGCAGCCGATCCAAAGGATAGGCTTGAAACGCCAGCGCGTTGCCCAGCGTATATTCCAGCCGGTCTGCCGACAGCTGCGGCGAATCGTTATCCGCAATCGGATAGTGATGATAATCGCACACCTGTTCCGTACTCAGTCCGGCGCGAGTTAACAGCCGCTGCAATTCCGGCGACTGTTCAATCACCCGGCGCGTCGGCCCTTCCGTCGATTCCTGCGTCAGATGATCCTCGTTGAGGAAGTCGATCACATGCGCGAACACCGGCGTGCTGATATCATGAAGCAGCGCCGCGATTGTCTGAGCCCGATCCTGCGTGAAATGCCAGACGATCAACGCGGTTCCAACGCTGTGTTCATAACGGAAATAGGGTTTCGTCAGATGGCGATAGATCGGGTACCGGGTATATTCCAGCCCGCAGTTCATGCCAATGTCTTTCAGCCGCTTCATTGCGGGGATTTCCATCCACGGACGCAGCCATTGTGGAAAAGAACTGATATACACGGGATAAAGCGCACCTTCTTTAATCATCCGCCGACCTTCTGATTATGCCGGTACAACAGCACCGCAACGGCGATGATCAGTGCGTAGCCGACAAACGACAGCGCGTCCGGGATCTGACCAAAAACAATCCAGCCCAGGATTGCCGAGAAGACGACCTGGGAATAATCGAACACTGAAATTTCCTTGGCCGGGGCATAGCTGTATGCCGCCGTCACGCTGAACTGGGCGCAGGCCGCGGCCACCCCCGCTAACAACAGCGAGATCAGCTGAAACAGCGTCATCGGCGCGAAGCTGAACACCAGATACGGCAGCGTCACCAGACAGGAAAAAGCGGAAAAGAAGAAGACGATCAGCGGTCCGCGCTCGCCGCGCTGACTTAAACCGCGCACACAGGTATACGCACTGCCGGCGGCCATCGCTCCCGCAAAACCGACTAACGACGGCACGATCTGTTCGATCCGCAAGCCCGGTTTAATGATAAACAGACTGCCGACAAACGCCGCCACAACGCTCAGCTTCTGCACGTTATCGGCTTTTTCCTTCAGGAACAGCGCCGAAAAGATGATCACAAAAAACGGCGAAAGCTTGCTTAACATCGACGCGTCGGACATCACCAGATGATCGACCGCATAAAAATTGCACAGAATGCCGATCGTACCGAGCGTCGAGCGCAGGATCAGCAGCGGCAGATTCTTTTTCTGGAATCCAAACCCCTGATGACTGCGGATCAAGATCGCCGCCGCAACCCCGGCCGCCACCAGATTGCGGAAAAAGCTTTTCTGAATCGACGGCAGATCGCCGGATAATTTGACGAACAAATTCATGACCGCGAAGAAAAATGCGGACAATAAAATAAACTGAACCCCTTTGTTTTTCATTCCTGTTCCCCCTCTGCAAACACCCAGACCTCCGCTGTGGAAAGCTCCCTCTGGTAACGATAGCCCGCCACGTCCAGCGAACGCACGTCCGCGCGCCGCGTGATCCGCTGATCGACGATCTGACGCGCCATCCTGCCGCGCAGCTTCTTCGCTTCCATCGACGGCGCCTTCCGGCCGTTCTTCACAAACTGTACCGTCACCGCATCGGAAACATCGACCATCCGGGCGTACTCCTGCGACGCCAGAATCAGCACCTCCTCGCCGTCTAATGCCTGCCTTAAAAGCGGCTTCCACAAGGTTAACGGTGTCAGCGTGCCGGCTTTATCGACCGGATCCAGCCGGTACGGCCGAATGAAATCCAGCGGTCTTAACAAGCCGTAATACGCGGATAAAATCCGCAGGTGTTCCTCGCAATAGCGCCAGTCCTCCGCGCTCAAGGTTTCTGCCTGGAAATTGCGGAATGCTTCCCCATGAAAAGCGGCCAGCGCGGCGGCCGCCGGCTGCGGCTGATTCATCCGCGCTCTGTTTTCCAGCGCTGCTTTTTCCGAAAGCTTAAACTGCTTTTGCCATTGATCGACGGTCAGTTTTTTCAGTTCCTCATGAAGCAGCTCTGTCGTTTCCATGTACTGCGGAGTCTGCCCGGCAGGCACATCCGGCAGCGGCTGCCTGCGGAAGGTTTTGGCTGGCGATAACAGAATCTTCATATTAACGCGGCGTAGGCCTCGGCCTGATAGCCGACTAACACCTTGTCTTCCTTAATTAACAGCGGACGTTTCACAAGCATCCCGTCGCTGGCCAACAGCGCAATCATCTCATGTTCGCTCATTTGCGGCAGTTTTTCCTTCAGCTGCAGCGACTGATACAGCCGGCCGGACGTATTGAAGAATTTCTTTACCGGCAGGTGGCTGAGCGCGATCCACCGTTCCAGTTCTTCCGCGGTCGGATTTTCCCGGGAAATATCCCGTTCTTCAAACGACAGCCCCAGCTGATTCAGATGTTTCTTCGCTTTCATGCATGTACTGCATTTCGGGTAGCATAAAAATATCATGGATTTCCTCCTGTATCCTTCATTCAAATCAATGTCTTTATTGTAGCGGAAAGCCGGGTTGATTTTCAATGCTAACGATCTATTTCATCGCCAGCGCGCTGCGGGCTGCGATCCGGCCGAATGTCACGGTATCGGGAATTGAACAGGAGCCC
Source organism: Holdemania sp. 1001095H_141210_F2 (assembly GCF_015558105.1). Lineage (NCBI taxonomy): Bacteria > Bacillati > Bacillota > Erysipelotrichia > Erysipelotrichales > Erysipelotrichaceae > Holdemania > Holdemania sp. 1001095H_141210_F2. Next base: position 4,345 of record NZ_JADNPO010000022.1, on the reverse strand, counting down.
AAACGGTTTGCGCCGTGGATCCCGCCCGTCACTTCCCCAGCCGCATACAGACCCGGAATCGGGTGGCCTTCGGTATCAAGGACGCGGGCTTCGGTGTCAATCTGCACACCGCCCATCGTGTGATGGACGGACACGACGGCGGAGAACATCATATACGGACCTTCCCCTAACGGCTGCAGCTGATCGGTCCGGCCGAAATCCGGATCCTGACCGGCTGCGGCGTATTGATTGTAGCGATCCACCGTCGCTTGCAGCGTCTTAACCGGAATGTCGAAGAACGCCGCGCATTCTTCCAGCGTCCCCATCGCCAACACGCCCTGGTCATAACAGCGCTGCACCTCCGCTTCAATCGTTTCATCCAGCTGCATCTCGTCGACAACCGACTGTTCGATCAGTTCGTAGATCATCGCACCGGTCTGGTTCAGCGCAGCTTCGGATAAATTATCGCGCGTTTCCTTTTCGTCGACAAACCGCTGCCCTTCCTTATTGACTAACAGCGCGTTGGCGGTCAGGCGGGCGTAATCAAGAAAATAATAGTTGCCGGTAGCCGGATTGTTGACCGGATAGAGCTGAATGTATTCCATCCCCACCAGATTCGCGCCGATCGCTTCCGCCATCCGCAGCCCGTCCCCGGTGATTGCCGGGGAGTTGGTCGTCGGGATGCTCGCGTCGAGCTTGTTCCAATGCGTGTCATACTGCATCCGCATTTCCACATTCGCGCCGAAGCCGCCGGTCGTCAAAATGACGCCTTTGCGCGCGTAAAAGCGCAGCGGCCGGCCGCCGCGGGTAGCCTCCACGCCGATCACCCGGCCTGTTTCATCCTGCAGGAAACGCTCTACGCGCGTGTTGTACTCCACCTTTACGCCTGACGATTCCGCTTTGCGGATCAACGTTTCCACATACTGCGGACCATCGCCGATGGGCCACAGCGTGCGCGCTACGGTATGCCCGCCATACCACGACTGATGATCGCGGTACTGCACGCCGACGGTATCGCGCAGCCACTCGGCGTTGCTTAAAGCATTGTCTGCCAGAATCCGCACCAGCTCCGGATTGCCGAGATTTTTTCCACCCTTCATTAAATCCTCATAAAACAATTCAGGACTGTCGTTGTCGATGCCCTCCTGAAGCTGCACCCAGTTGCCCGGCGCGGCAAATTCCCCGCCCGACATCCGCGTATTGCCGCCGCCAAAGGACATTTTTTCCACAATGCAAACTTCATCATGGCTTTGCGTCAGCGCTTCGATTGCCGCTGCGAAACCCGCGCCCCCGCCGCCGACGATCAGCACGTCGCATGCAATTTCCTGTTCCTCGTTTTCCTCGTCGCTCCAGCCCAGCTGATCCTCGCGGATCCCGGCCTGATCGAGCGCATCCTGCACGGCTTCCAGAAAACCTTTTGACGTGTACGTCGCGCCGCTGACGACTTCGACCTGCAGGGAATTCTTCGACAGAATTTCATCGCTCATCTGCACCATCGCCGTATCGAAGCCCGGGATTTCATTATGCGAGAGAATCTCGATGTGCTGGATCTGGTTGCGGTCGATCATCACATCGACCTTGATCTCGCCCTGCTTCCCCTGACCCGTACCGGTAAATGTCCCGCTGATGCGGCCCTGTTCATCCATCTTCCCCTTTGCGGCTGAGGAGGCAGTGCAACCGGAAAGCGCCAGACACAAGGCCAGCGCGGTCAATGCCCGCTTCATTCAGAATCCCCCTTCGTCACTTCGCCGCGGTATTCTTTGGGCGAAAGACCGGTTTGCTTCTTAAAAATCCGGGAGAAATAAAACTGATCGCTGTACCCGCACCGTCCGGCAATTTCCTTGACCGGCAGTTCCTTTTGGGCTAACAGCTTCTGCGCCAGCTCCATCCGCAGGTCGGTGATCAATTCCACCAGCGTCTTGCCCGTCGCGGTTTTCACAAGCTTGAACAGCGTCGAATGGCTGATCGAAAATTGTTCCTGCAGCTTCTCGGCGTTAAGATCCGGATCGGTAAAGTGTTCATATAAATAACGGATCAGGGACGCCGGCTCCGGCTCGGCCTCCTTTGCCTGGCGGATCAGCTTGCGTTGTTCCATCCGCTGCTGAAAGCGCGCCACGGACTGACGCAGCGCGTCTTCCAGCTCCTCATCCTCCACCGGCTTCAACAAATAGAAATCGACGTGATGCTGGATCGCTTTCTGGGCATAGCTGAAATGATCGTAGCCGGAAAGAATCAGAATCACGCAGTCGGGATCCTGCGCGCGGATTTGTTCGATACACTCCAGCCCGCTCATCAGCGGCATGTTGATATCCAGAACGAGCAGATCGGGCGTCATCTTCTCATAGTATTCCATGACCTGCCGGCCGTTTTCCGCAGCCGCGACCACCTGAATTCCCAGATCCAGCGATTCGATCTGACGGATTAAGCCCTTGCGGATATTTTCTTCATCGTCCCCGACCAAAGCGCGGATCATACCGATTCCTCCTTTCCTTTCACCGGCAGCGTCAGCGTCACGCACGTGCCGACGCCAGGGGTGCTGTCAATGCTCAGACGAGCTTTTTCGCCGTATTCAATCCGGCAGCGGCGCAAGACGTTCTGCAATCCGTAATGGCCTTCCATCTGTTCCTTTTGCAGCGCTTCGCGCAGCGCCGTCAGCGTGGCTTCATCCATCCCTACGCCGTCGTCCCGCACCTGAATTTCCAGCTGATCCCCGATCAAGCGGGCGCTGACCTGTATTGTTCCGCCGTTCTCCTTCGGTTTCAGCCCGTGATTAATTGCGTTTTCCACTAACGGCTGAATCAGGATTTTCAGCATTGGCAAATCGCGTGCGTCCTCCGCCAGCTCCAGCGTGGAATTCAGCTTCTGACCATAGCGGATTTTCTGCATCGTCAAATAGGCCTCGGTATGTTTAAATTCCTGCGCCAGCGTGATTTTTTCCTGACCATTACTTAAAAAGATCCGGAAGTAGGTCGACAGCGAGGTGATCGCTTTGGCCACCTCGTCGGCGCCCTGAGCCTTCGCCATCCACTTGAGATTATCCAGCGTGTTGTAGAGGAAATGCGGTTTGATCTGCGCCTGCAGCACCTTCAGCTCAGCCTGGCGTTTTTCCGCCTGTTCCTGATAAATCCGATCGATCAGCGAAATGATCTCGTCAAGCATCGCGTTGTAGGATTGACCCAGCGAGTCGATTTCATCATGCGTGCCCGGCAGCGTGTAGTAGGCGTCCAGCGTACCTTCCTCGACCTTTTTCATCCGTCCCTGCAGCGAGCGGATCGGCTTGAGCACCCACTGCACTAACGAAGCGCCCATCACGATGTTGATCAACAACAGCACGCAGAACAGAATCAGCACGCCGATTAAAATCTGATGGGTTGAGCGGCCGATCACGGAGTCCTGCACCAGCGTGCAGAATACCCAGTCGTCATATTCCGTAACCGGCGAAACAAACAACGTCGCCTGCTTTCCCCGGGCGTCGCGGACACGGAACTGGTCGGAGCTGGTAATCGAGCGCATATCCAGCTGATCCAACGCGCTGCGGGAAAGAACATTTTCAACGAAATATTCCTCGTCGGTCGTGATCAGATCTTTGTTGCGCGTCATGACCCAGCTGCGGCCTTCGTAGATCTGAACCGGATTGACGATTTCCTTTAAGCGCACTGTCGGGATCGCGGCGCAGATCAGCGCTTCCTTGATCCCCGTGCTGCCTAAAATCGGATAGTAAAACAGCATCACCTGCCGGTGTTCAGGATTGGTCACCGGCAGCGACAGAATAAATTCACGGTCATTCTGATAGGCTTGTTGGTAGTCGGTGTGATCCATCAGGTTTTCCACAGCGCTGGAGTTGATCCAGCAGAAGCCGTTTTTTCCGATATAAGAGAAGGTTTCCATCGTTTCCCCATTCTTCTTGTAAAGCTCGGTGAAGCGGTCGATCAACGGCGTAATCTCGCGCACGTCCATTGAGCTGAATGCCGGAATCGCGGCGATCGTGCGGTATTCCACCGCCATGCGCTTCACCCACATGCTGACCTCGTTAGCCTTTGATTCGACCATCTGGCTGATTGCGAAGCGGGTCTGGGTCATCGTCCGGGGACGCACCGCAAAGCCGATATACGCCCCCAGCGCGGAAAAGACCAGCAGGCTGGCCAGCGAAAAAAAGAAAATGATTTTATGCCGGATGCTGAACTTCATCGCGCTTCCCGTCCCCTTTATTTTCTTTATTTTACCATAAATCGACAGCCGCACGGCAGGAATTGCGTAAACGGGAAGAGCTTTTTGTCTTCATGGAAAGTGATGCATCACTGCTGTTTTTATATCAAAACCACCCGTAAAACGGGTGGTATCCTCTGGCCCTATAAGGGCCTTTTGT
>NZ_JADNPO010000021.1:0-48955 GCF_015558105.1 Holdemania sp. 1001095H_141210_F2 | reverse complement strand
GTCTACTTTTTGTGTTTGATCCGCAGGAATGGAAAACCGCGCGGATCGTCAGCCGTATTATATCATGATTTCCAGCTTTTGGAATCTTTCCGCAGAGAATTTTACAGGCTTACCGGCCCGGAGGGTCACTCTCCATTTCCCGCGGATAGTACATCCGCAGATCATTCTTGGATTCCCCATGCACCAGTGCCGCCGCGATGACCGAGGCATCGGATAATTCCTCAATCGTGCCATCCTGCATCAAAACCCAGACCATCGAATTTTCATTTCCCTGATAAGGCTGATATGGCCGTTGGCGGACTTCGTCTACGGTCAGATAATACGTCGGATCCCAGCCGTTTTCCACCAACCGTGCACGCATCGCTTCCAGCTGATCGTGCGTATGGATTTCGCAGGACTGAAACAGATCGCGGTCCAAAAGCCGCCGCGCCAGATCCGCCGCGATCGGATCTGCGCTTTGCCGCAGCAGCGTAAACCCATAGTTGCAGGCGGATTCATCCATCAGAAAATGATCCTCGACGCTGACGCCGCGTCCTGAGAGGAATGCGTTGAAAATTGGAATTTGTTCCAGAATCGGACTGTGCTGATCCCGCAGCTGTTTTAACCGTGCAAACATCAGCGCGAGCATCGACTCAAAGCTGCGCGATACCGGATGAAAATAAACCTGCCAGTACATGTGATAGCGGGCCATGATGTAATCCTCGACGGAATGCATGCCGCTTTCCTTGACGACCATTTTATGATCGCGCACGCGAATGGTCCGCAGGATTCGTTCCAGATCAAATTCCCCGTATTTCGTCCCGGTGAAGTACGCATCCCGAAGCAGGTAATCCATCCGGTCAGCGTCCAGCTGACCGCTGATCATCTGAACAAGAATTTTATTGGGATGGGTGTGGTCGATCACCGCCGCCACCTTTTCCGGCAGCGATGGGCTGCAACGGACTAACGCGCGATGGACTTCGGTATCTTCCAGAATGATCCGGCGCGTCATTTCCTCATGCCTGGCGATCGTCACCGATTCAAACGCATGGGAGAACGGACCATGCCCCAGATCATGAAGCAGACCGGCGGCCATGACCGTAATCTTTTCCTCCTCGCTCAGCGTTTCCCGCAGATCGCGGACTTCCTCGACCATCCGCCGGGCGATCTCATACACCCCTAAAGAGTGCGCGAACCGGGAATGCTCCGCGGTATGATAAACCTGAAACGCCCCGCCCAGCTGCCGGATCCGCTTCAGCCGCTGGACCTCGCGGCTGTTGATGCAGTCCCAGATCACTTTCAGATCAACGTGAATATAGCCATGAATTGGATCGCGAAGCACTTTGACTTCGTTGAGTTTCTCAAACATTGTTTTCCACCTGGCCTTTCTGCTTTTATTTTAAAGGTTTATCCCGATAATTACAATTCACGAGCGGCTGAGTTTGATGGTTTGTTGTATAATGAAACCAAATCGAAGAAAACCGGCAGGACCGGTTAAAAAAAGGAGGACTTTTTATGACGACAATCGGCTGGATCGGCACAGGCAATATGGCATCGGCGATCATTCACGGCATTACTCAGAAAACGCAGGCTTATGCGATGGCGGCGTATTCGCCGCATTTAGCGGAAAAGACGGATTTCCCGGCACAGAAGCTGAATTCCTCAGCCGAAGTGGCAAAGGTCAGCGACGTTTTATTTCTGGCGGTCAAACCGGTTAAAATGGCGGAGGTGCTCGCCGAGATCAAACCGGCGCTGCGGCCGGAAACGCTCGTCGTGACGATCGCCGTTTCTTTGACATTGGACTGGTACGCCCGGCGCCTGGGTGAAAACGTCCATCTGGTCCGCACCCTGCCCAACACCTGCGCGGCTGTCGGGGAAGGGTTTACCGCGCTGACGTTTAACGCCCAAGTCACGGAATCGGAAAAGCAGCTGGCACTTTCCTTATTGGCCATGACCGGGAAAACCGCGGTGATCGAGGAAGCGCAGATGAACGCGGTATCCGCCCTGACCGGCAGCACCCCGGCTTTGATTTATATGATAATTGAAGCGATGGCCGACGCCGCGGTCAAACACGGAATTCCGCGCGCTCAGGCGTATGCGATGGCAGCTCAGGCCGTGAAAGGCGCCGGGGCGATGGTGAGCGAAACCGGACTGCATCCGGGAATTTTGAAGGATCAGGTCTGTTCCCCAGCCGGCAGCACGATCGTCGGCGTGGAAAAAGCGGAAGCCCTGGGCTTACGTTCAGCCATGCTGGAAGCGGTCGACGCGATCATTGAAAAAACAAACCAGATTTCCGGCTGATCCCTTTTTACACAATCAGAAAGTTTTATACTGTAATTGAATATAACTAACCGCAGTCAAATTGATATACTTAATGCGGTGATAAGGATGAAAGAGAAAAAAAAGAAAAATGGTTTTACTTTGATTGAATGCATTGTCGTTGTTGCGATTCTGGTGGCCTTGTTAATCATGCTGGTCCCCAAGCTGACCGGTTTCACAGAAACGGCAGCGGATACCGCCGCATTGAATAATCTGAAACAAATTGATAAAGCGTTTACCGCCGCCGACATCAAAGCCCGCGTTCAGGAAGGCTATCTCCTTAATCAGAACAGCGAAGTTCTCCTTCCTTTTAACTCTGCCATGCCGGGAGGCAATCAGGAATATGAAATCAGAGTTACCGAATTAATCGAAGAAATGATCGGAGAGGAACTCGCAAAACGATATTCAATTCTTTACGGACAAACGACGTATCTTATTCAATATTATACAAGTGAGAAATTTAAATCCGATTATTATACCTATGAAAACGGTACCTATTTAAAGTGTGAGGCTGCCGGTTCATGCAAACCGTTATCCTTTCGTGAAGAATAACGAAAACATTCCGGTCAACGGGAAACGTGGATCGGAATGTTTTTTTATTTGCACACGTTAATCCACGCTTGTGCCTGCGCGATTTCATACAACCGGTCCGGCGTCAGCTCGATCGCGCTGTTGCCGCTGCCGCAGGCCGGAAACACCGTTTCAAACCGTTGAAGCGATTCATCCAAATAAACAGGAATTCCCGGACGGATGCCGAACGGACAGACGCCGCCGACTGGATGACCGATCACCGGTTCCACTTCCTCATAGCTTAACATTTTCGCTTTCACATGGAAAAACGCCTTATATTTCGCATTGTCGATCTTCTGGTCCCCGGCCGTTACGACCAGCACCGGCTGATCCTGCACCCAAAACGACAAGGTTTTCGCGATCCGCGCTTCCTCCGTGCCCAGCGCTTTGGCCGCTAACGCCACCGTTGCGCTGGAATGCTCCAGCTCAATGATCTGATCGGCGCAGCCCCATGCTTTTAAATATTCCCGGGCTTGTTCAATCGCCATAACATCACTCCCAATCTGTTTTTAATCCTACCTCACTTTGAAGGAAGACGCAAGAATTGACGAAATACGATATCAGGTTACATTGAAACATCACGCTTCTGCAATTAAAAATCTCAGCCATTTTACATGAACAGATATTTAATAATTAAGAATTCCGTCTCTCTTTCGCTGCGGGAGTTCTGTCCGTGGTATCGTTTGATGCATCGGTTGGGCGGGCAGGAATTCTTTTTTTATGCTTTTTTAATTATCAGTTAAGGAACTACGGAAATAAACTCTCATGCTAAGAAATTCTTCAATCAGTGGTTACATTATCGTCTGTTATTTCTCAACACGCATTTTATCTATTGGAAAAACAAGCGTAAACGTCGTGCCCGTGCCCACTGCACTTTCAACCTGAATCTCAATCTGATGCCGGACGGCGATTTCTTTTGCGATTGCCAGCCCCATTCCGGAGCTGCCGCGCTCAATTCCTTTTCCCTGCCGGTAAAAGCGTTTAAAGATATTGGAAAGAGCTTCCTGATCCATGCCTGCGCCTTCGTCCTGAATCACAATTTCTCCGCGGTCGGTCTGATAATAATAAATAGATTTTCCGGATTCTGTGTATTTAACCGCGTTATCCAGAATCAACATCAACAACTTGCGGATCAGCTCATAATCGCCCAGGATGACGAAATCATTCTCCGGCGGCTGCGTGACAAACTGAATTTTCTTTTTCATCGCCATGCCGCGGGCGCTCATCGCCGTATCGGACATCACCTCGGAAAGATGAACCGGCTCCTGTTTAATTTTAAATTCCTTGGTTTTCAAGGTTGAGATCATCAACAGGTCCTGAATCAGTTTCTGCAGGTACTGACTTTCCGCCAACATCTGCCGATAGTAGGCGGCGACATCCTGAGGATTCTTGATCACCCCGTCCGCCAGCGATTCCAGCGACCCGCGAATCACGGTCACCGGTGTTTTTAATTCATGCGAGATATCCGCCAGGAAATTATCGTGCATTTTCGCTTCGTTTCTCTGAATTTCCTTGCTTTTGCACAACTCAATCGCCAGCTGATCCATCGAATAGGCCAGCTGTCCGATTTCATCCTTCTGATGGATATTCGTTTGAATCGACAGATTGCCATGCGCCAGCTCGTTGGCAATCTGCGTGATTTTCCGGATCGGCGCGGTAAAATGAAAGGACATGAACACGCTGACTAACAGAAGCAGCAGTAAAACGACCAGTGTCAGCCCGAAAAGAAAACGGTTGATCTTCGACTGCATCGCCGCGGAATCGCCGGCCTGATGCAGGATCAGAAGAACACCGACAGTTTCTCCCTGATTATTATGAATCGGCGCGGCCCCGGCGATGATATGCCCTTCTTCCGTCGGAAACTCAAGACAGGAGCTTTCTCCCGCCAGCGCTGAATCCCGGACGGTTTCCGCTTCCGGGATCAAAGTGATATCGTTTTTCTGAATCAGCTGATCTTCGTTTAAGTACAGATATTCGCCATTTTGATCGCACAGGGAATAGCTGTAATCGCTGATATCGGAAAGCAGGGCCAGACTGTATTCCGCATTTCCCGTATCCCGAACCGCCTGGATAAAGTTATCCGGCCGCGTGTCTTCCGGAAGCATGCGTTCAAAGGTTTCCGCCGCGTTTTCCGCGCCGCGGAAAATAATATCGACGTGATGTGAATTCAGAACGTCGGCAGTGAAGTGCGAAAAATTATACACCAGAATCACCGCATAGCTCAGAATCACGGCGCTGAACATAACGACCAGCTTACTTGTCAGCTTGCTCATGCTTTTTTTCCTCATAGGCAAAACTGTACCCTACGCCCCAGATCGTTTTGATGGAGAAGCAGGGGTGCGGATATTCGTCCAGCTTGGCGCGCAGCCGCTTCACGCAGGAATCCACCGCCCGGTCATAGCTTTCCCCACTGTATCCCCAAACCAGATCGAGAAGAATCTCGCGGGAATACACCCGGCCGGGATGAGAAGCGAGCAGCACCAGCAGCTCCATTTCTTTCTTTGTCAAATTGATCGGCTTGCCGTCCAGACTGACTAAATTCCGGCTTTCCTGAATCATTAAATTTCCATAAACGAAATCGGCCTGTTCCGGATTGTCCTCCGTTCTGCGCAAAACCGCGCGGATCCGCGCCATCACCTCCTGACAGGAAAACGGCTTGAGGATGTAATCGTCCGCCCCGATATCCAGTCCCATGACGCGGTCCTGATCGGCTGTCTTGGCAGTAATCATCAAGATCGGCACACGGGATACTTTGCGGATACACTGGCAGACTTCAAAGCCGTCGATATCCGGAAGCATCACGTCCAGAAGGATGACATCCGGCTTATAATTGGTAAAATAGGTAAGTCCTTCCTGACCGGTATGCGCGATCACCATCGTGTAGCCGGCTTCTTTTCCATAATGATATAAAATGTTGCAGATCGATTCGTTATCATCCACTATTAAAATCGTTTTCATGTTTGTTCTCCCGTTTTTATTATAACAAACAACAGAATTGCGTCAAAACTGTGTCAAAAACAAAATATTTTCAACACATTGTTAAATTATTATCTTGTTGCATTGTAAGAGGAGGAAAGACAATGAAAAAGCTTCTTAAACTGGCTTTATGTCTGGTGCTCGCTGCTTCAGCCGCCGGCTGTGGCAACAACGGCGGCGCCGGCACGCCAACCCCGGATACCTCAGCCGCCGCGCTGACGCCGGGAACCTATACTGCGACCGTCACCGGCCACAACGCGCCGATCACGATTGAGGTCACGGTCAGTGATCAGGCGATCGAATCAATCAACGTCGTTGAATCGTCGGAGACGGCCGGAATCGGCACCAACGCAATGGAAAAGCTGACCGATGAGATCATCGCCAACCAAACCGTCAATCTGGATACGATCACCGGAGCGACGATCACCAGCGCCACCTTTATTTCCGCAGTCAAAGACGCGCTGACTCAGGCTGGCGCAGATCTGAATACCTGCTTCAACACCGAAGTCGCGGCGGAAGCACTCAACGACAGCTATGACTGCGACGTGCTGGTCATCGGCGGAGGCGGATCCGGCATTACGGCCGCCGTACGGGCCGCTCAGACCGGAGCGAATGTCATCTGTCTGGAAAAGAACGGCTTCATCGGCGGCGATACGGTCTTAAATGCCGGCACGATGGTTGCCACCAATTCCCGGATTCAAAAAGAAGTCCTGAATGAAACGCAGGATTCTTCCGATTTGTTGTATGAAGATATCATGAAGGTCGGATTGGAAAAGAACGACCCGGTGCTGGTCAGACTGCTTGCGGACAACATCGGCGAGTGCATCGACTGGCTGACCGACGATTTAAAAATTGCTTATGACGCGGCCGCAACGCAGTATCCGGATCATTCCGCTTCCCGGCAGATCGGCGTTGTCGGACGTTCCGTTTCCTTCCTGGATCAGATGCAGACGCTGCTGGCACAAAATCATGGTCAGCTGTTCACCGATGTGCGGGCATCCAAGCTTCTCACGGATGACAACGGCGCGGTGATCGGCGCTGTGGGCACGGATGCGGCAGGCAAGGAAGTCACCTTCAACGCGAAATCCGTCGTCCTGGCGACCGGCAGCTTCGGCGCGAACCAGGAGCTGCTTCCAAAATCGCTGGATGGATATCTGTTCTATGGCCGCGACAGCGACACCGGCGATGGCTTGGTCATGGGTGAAGAAGTCGGCGCGGCGACGATCAATCTGGATTTAGTCAAGGTTTACGCGCAGGGTGTTGAAAAGCTCCCGACCAAGGGGTTAGCCGCCACCGCCAGTTCGACGGCAGCGACCAACGGCCACGGTGCGATTTATGTCAACTCCAAGGGTGAACGCGTAGTCAGCGAAGTCGGCACATTAAGCGACATCACTAATGCTACCGTGGCTCAGGAAGATAAAATTCTTTATCTGGTCATGGATGAAGACGCCTATGCCGCCTATCTTGCCAAATCTGTGGAAGATAAGTTAATCCCTTCGGAAGCTTCGATCGAGGACTGGTATTCAGTTTCCAACAATGGCAAGCCGATTATCGTCAAAGGTGAAGATTTGAGCGCGCTGGCAGGCCAGATGGGCATCGACGCAGAAGGCTTAGCCGCGACGGTCGCTAACTACAACGAGATGTGCGCCGCCGGAAAAGACACACAGTTTGACAAACCGGATCCGGTAGCTTTAAAAGAAGGAACCTATGTCATCGTCGAACAGAAGCCGCGTTTCGCAACGACGCTGGGCGGCTTAAAAGCAAACGAAAATCTCCAGATTGTGGATGCGGAAGGCAATCCGATCGCTAATCTCTATGGCGCAGGCTGCGTTGTCGGCGGCGCGAACGGCGCGGATTCCATGACGGCGATGATGCAGGGATGGGCCAATTTCTCCGGTTATACCGCAGGCACAAACGCTGCGAAAAACGCGGGCAAATAAAGGAAGTCCCCACGCTGTTTCATTTCTGTTATTTCCAGATCAAAACGACAAAACCAGACTGCCGCAGTCATCGCACTGTGCCGGTCTGGTTTTTTAATTGTCAGCTTGTGGACGTCAGATTATGTTTTACAAAGTTTTGCGCAAACCGATTCTTTTGTGAAATCCAGCGATCCTTGAAAAATCGCAATTCATTTTTCATCAGTACCTCCAATAATCGCAGTTCGTTGAATGCCCTATCCAAAAATCGCAATAGAGAAGAATGATCGTTTTAGAAAGAGGCGTTTTCACCTTTTTCTCGTCTACAAACGGCCGAGCATCCATTCCATTTCATCGAACCGCATCGAAGCACCTTCGATCAGCGGCAACGGGGTCGCGTGATATTCCGGCCAGTCCTCGTCAGGCGGAAGGACAAGATCGCAAAAATCAGAACTGTAACCATAGTGATCATTCCAGTAAACCCAGCGGTTTTCTGCCTGATGGAGATTGTGGATCACTAAAACGAAGGTTTTCGTTTCTTCCGATTCCCCCAAATCCTCCCTCACCCAGGCGAACAGCTGAGCCGTATTGCCCAGCTCTGAATCAATAAAATATGCGTTTTCAATCGTCAATGTTCCTTCGGGATTCTGTTTATAGCGCAGGCTGGCAAAGCGAAACAGGATTTCCTCCAGCGCGGCCTGGACGTCCGGCGTCTGCGCTTCTTCCCGGGTCAATAAAGGGATTGATCCCTGTATCCGCGGTTCGTCGGTCAGCAGGATATTGCATGCCGGATACCAGTTATACCGGGGTGTCTGACAGCGGGACGCGGCCTGGACACGTTTGAGCTGATCGAGCCATTCCAGATCGCCTGCCTGCCGGGCATAGCGCAGATCGTCCTTTAGCAGCCGCGGATTCCATTCTCTTCGATTGGGCGTCGAGGGATATCCTGAATATACGGATGTATGATAATATTCCCACACTTCGCGGCTGATTGCCACTACCGGTTCCTGCATCACGCTGCGTCCAAGCAAAACCAGCGTTAACGCCGCAACAGCCAGAAGCACAAGGTTGATTCCTTTTTGTTTCATTCGCTCGCCAATCCCTTTCCATTCCCCCAGATCCAGGTCGAATCCGCAGCAGCCTGCCGCTCAAATTCCCGGACGTCAGCCAGGCGCAATTCTTTTTCTCCAAAATGGAAAACATCCTGCTCGTCAAAATAGGCGCCCGTGACCTCCACGGCATAAATCTGTTCAGTGTCCAGATCCTCAAAGATGATGATCATATTCACTTCGCCCTGCTCGTCTGTGCGCAAGGCATATGTAATCCAGTCGGGCTGTCCCGTAAAGTGCGGCGTCAGGATCCGCAGAATCTCCGCTTTCTGAGCCTCCAGCCGCGGATCCCGCTCTGTCAGCCCTTCAGACAGACCTTCCACTTGCAGCATCAGAGGCGAGGTGTCCGGCTTGACCTTCAGCAGTTCGGCATACACTGAATCATAAACCGGAATCACAAGCAGCGAATCACCGTTATGCAGCCGATTCAGCGCCGAGATCGGAACCAGCCCGGTTTCTGATTTTGCGAAGAATTCCATATTGGCGCAGAATTCCCCCTGCCGTGTAATATTATAAGAAGACTCGGCATTGGTAAATTCAACATGGCCGCTCCCATTTGCTCCGCTGAACTCAAAAACACCGCAGTGCCGGTAATCCGTCGGCGTTAACTGATGCCGGCGCGTGCTGACTATTCCAATAACATTGCCCAGAATCACAAGCAAAAGCAGCACGGTCAGCGTTTTGGATTCCAGTACCCTTGTTTTCTTCATGGCTTTTGAATTCCCCTTTCTTTATAAAATTATATCATCCCGTTTTTCGTTCTTTCAGCGAACAAAGAAATTGTAAGAATTCCTTCATCATTCAGCGCATCGAAGTCCGCTTTTTCCCCCTTTCTTTTTGCAGGCTGTTCCGTAAGCCTAGCAGCACGCTTTCCCTTCACATAAGTTGGTAGTGGGAAACAAGCTTTCCCATGACCAACTTAAAGGAGGAATTGACTATGAGTATCGTCCAATGTTCATTAAATCAGATCCCGTTGGGTAAGCGCTGCAAAGTCACCCAGCTCAACAGCACCGGTTCGATCCGCACCCGCCTGCAGGATATCGGGTTAGTTCAGGGCACCGAGCTGATTCCGCTGGTCAAAAGCTGCGCCGGCGATCCGGTGGCCTATCTGATCCGCGGTACGGTCATTGCCATTCGCGACAAAGATTCCCGTTCCATCCTTGTCGAGCATGACGAGGAATAGGTATGGGACTTACTGTTCAGTCGACCAGCGCGAAAGCCAGCCGCCGCTTCCAGTTCGGTGATTCCGAGACTCTGATCGCGCTGGCCGGCAATCCGAACGTCGGCAAGAGCACCGTGTTCAACGAGCTGACCGGCATGAACCAGCACACCGGCAACTGGCCGGGAAAAACCGTCGCGCTGGCCAAAGGCATCGCCCGGCATCAGGAAACGGACTACACGCTGGTTGATCTGCCGGGAACGTATTCCCTGATCGCCAACAGCGCTGAGGAAGCGATCGCCAGCGAATTCATCTGTTTCCAAAAGCCCGCCGTAACGATCGTGGTGTGCGACGCGACCGCCCTGCAAAGGAATCTCAACCTCGTCCTTCAAATTCTCCAGATGACCGCGAATGTCGTCGTCTGCGTTAATCTGATGGATGAAGCACGCAAAAAGAAAATTGAAATCGATCTGGAAAAGCTGAGTGAATTGCTTCAGCTCCCGGTCGTCGCCGCCAGCGCCCGCAGTCATCAGGGATTAGACGCATTGATGGACGCCGTCGCGCAACTATGCGAGCATCCCCGCACGCAGATCGCCTGCCTGAATTATCCGTTTGTCATTCAGAACGAATTGGACCGCCTGCGCGGACAGCTGCGGATGCTCGATCCGGCCTACGACATTCCCTGGATTGCCTTGCAGATTCTGAACAATCCGGACTCGACGCTGAAGTCGCTCTACGCATCGACAGCTTTAAATCAGGCGGATATTGAAACACTTCACAGTCTGGCCCTGCGCAGCCGCAAGGTGCTCGATCAGACGTATAAAAACGACAACTGGCCGGACCTGCTGATCCAGTGCCCGGTCCAGCAGGCGCAGCAGCTGGCGGAACAGACTGTGACGATGAACGAAGCCGAGGCGATGAAACGCGACCGGCAGATCGACCGCATTCTGTTCTCCCGCTGGGCCGGGATTCCTCTGATGATCCTGCTTCTGTGTCTGGTGTTATGGATCACGCTGGCCGGCGCGAATATTCCCTCGCAGATGCTGGCGGAATTTCTATTCTCTCTGGAAGCGCCGCTGGCGAAGTTTCTGACGGCGCTGCATCTGCCGGGTGTCATCGTCACGATGCTGAGCGAGGGGATGTACCGCGTATTAGCCTGGGTAGTCGCAGTTATGCTTCCGCCGATGGCAATTTTCTTCCCGCTGTTTACCTATCTTGAGGATCTCGGCTATCTGCCCCGCGTCGCGTTCAATCTGGACAAAACGTTCGCCAAGGCGCATGCCTGCGGCAAACAGGCACTGACGACCTGCATGGGCTTCGGCTGCAACGCCGCCGGGGTGATCGGCTGCCGGATCATCGACTCTCCGCGGGAACGGCTGATCGCGATTCTGACCAATAATTTTGCTCCCTGTAATGGAAGATTTCCCACGCTGATCAGTATTCTGACCATGTTCTTTCTCGGCTCGGCCGCAGGGCTGACGCAGTCGCTGCAGTCGGCGCTGCTTTTAACCCTGACGATCCTGTTGGGACTAGGTATGACGTTTTTAGTCAGCCGGCTGTTGTCGGCCACGGTCTTAAACGGTGTGCCTTCCTCGTTCACGCTGGAGCTGCCGCCTTACCGCCGGCCGCAGCTGGGCAAGGTGCTGGTTCGCTCGGTCTTTGACCGCACATTGTTCGTTCTGGGGCGGGCGATCACGGTCGCCGCGCCGGCCGGGATTCTGTTGTGGGTGATGGCCAACGTCGGCGTGCAGGGGCAGTCGCTGCTCGCCTGGGCGTCGGGGTTCCTCGATCCGTTAGGCCGCTTCATGGGACTGGACGGCGTAATTCTGGTCGCCTTCCTCCTCGGATTTCCAGCCAATGAAATCGTCATCCCGATCATCATCATGGCCTACATGGCCAACGGCTCGCTGATCGAAATGAGCAGTCTGAGCGCGATGAAGGACTTGTTTCTGGCGCAGGACTGGACGTTGACAACGGCGGTATGCACCTTGATCTTCGTGCTGTTTCACTGGCCTTGTTCGACGACCTGCCTGACCATTTACAAGGAAACCAAGAGTGTCAAATGGACCGCCGCGGCGATCCTGATCCCGACGGTATGTGGTGTCGTCTGCTGCAGTCTGGCGGCGTTTATCCTGCGGTTGTTCTAAACAGGAATAAGAAAATCCGTTCATCCACAGCGGTAAACCTTCTCTTTCTGCACGATCATTCAGTTTTCTTTCCCCTGTGATCTTCACCTTTCTTCCCTCCCTGTTGGAGCGCTGCCGGCGCTCCTTTTTCTTTTTAACGGTCTATTTCAGACCGATTTCGGTCAGAACAGAAAAGACAGTAATCCTCGCAACTGGGCAAAGACCTGATAAGGCTGTGCGGAAAGGGGCAGGCTAAAATGCAGGAGGTGGCGCAGATGTTTCTGCTTGCGGTCTTTTTCTGCGTTTTAATTCTGGGAATGGAGAATGGGGTTCTGCCGGGAGCTGCGGAGATTGAATATTGGAAGTGGATCGGGGTTGTCCTGTGTCTGGCAAGCGCGCTGATGTCAAAAGGGAAGGAGCAGCAGGCGGATCCTCTGTCGCTTCTGGTTCTGACCGGCTGTGCCCTGGCCGATTTGTTTCTGTTATTTACCCGGCAATGGGAAACCGGGATCGCCGGCTTTTGTCTTGTCCAGCTGTGTCTGAGCTTCAGCCTGATTTCCCGGGAACAAACACTCCAGCTGTGCCTGATCCTCGGCGGCTTGTTCTTTATCGCAGGACTGCTTCTGAAACTGCCGGAAATGATCTGTCTGGTGATGTTCTACGCAATTCAAACCAGCTTTAACCTCATCGCGGCACTGAGAATGCTTACGCATACTTTCCTTTTGAAATCCGCGTTTGACAAGCTTGGGAAGAATCCATCTGAGCTTCAACCCCCTTCAGCCGATATCCGGTTTCGTTTCTGGACGGCAATGGGAACCGTGTTATTAGCTCTGTGCGACCTGAACGTCGTGCTCTTTCAGCTGGGCGGTCCGCTGGCGGCGGCCGGCGGCTGGATCTGGCCGTTCTATCTGCCAGCCCTGCTTTGCTTCGCTCATGCCGCACGGTGAGGTCATCCTGCCTTCCATGAAAGCAAAGCCTGAAGTTCTCCATTGGGAAGAACGCTGACGTGCGGTTTATTCTTTTGTCCGGTCAGGAATCTGCCGGCTTCGCGAAGTCTGTATGATTGCTTTTGCCAAATTGATCAGCGCGCGTAAGCGCAGAAATTTCTGGAGATATCCTTTTAAACGAACATAAGAAACAGTCTGTTTTATAACGAATCGAGGCATTGTCCATGTCTGAAATCTTCTTTAGAACCTCAGTGGGAGTGCCGGCCCAACAGCGCAAACAAACCTGTCTCGCCTTGATCCAAAAATACGGCAGCCGCCGTTTGATTATCGCAATTCGGCCTCGCTCGGCAGATTGACCCCGGGACGTTTCATCACTTCCCCCATTCGAAGAAACTCAGATTTTATGCTTGTCCCCAAGAGCGGCGAGCGTCTTTTCCGGCAGTTTGTAGAAGCAGCGGAGCACAGTGGCGCAAGCGCTCCACCGCAAGGCTATCGCACAGCTGCAAGCTCTCTGAAAAAATTGATTTCTGAATTTCATAGTCCGCTGTCTTTGGTTTTTCCCTCAGAGCGCTTTGTGAAAGCAATACTTTGTTAAATTCTGCTCTTTCCTCACGAGTTAGTGCTATACTAAAATAAAGGAAGGTGAGATTTATGGGTAAACTCTCTGGTAAAATTGCCATCGTCACCGGGGCCAGCTCCGGGGTCGGCGCGGGGATCGCGAAGGTCTTAGCCGCGCATGGGGCTTCCGTCGTCCTCTGTGCCCGCCGTCAGGAAAAACTCGACGAGATTCGCCGCGAAATTGAAAATCGGGATAACGAAGGCGAAGTGATGACGGTCGCCTGCGACGTTGTCGACGACGCCCAGATCCACCGGGCCATCGAAGCAACAATCGCCCGCTTTCACACCATTCACATTCTTGTCAACTGCGCTCAGGGCGCGATGCTGTACCGGGCAATTCCCGATATCGACAGCGATTATGCCTTACTCGCTTACAAGACCGGACCGCTGGCCAGTCTGAAATTCATGCAGCTGTGCTATCCTTACATGAAGGAAAACCACTGGGGCCGGATCATCAACACCGCCTCGGCTGCCGGTGTTGACGGCAACGAGGGTTTCGGTGCTTACGGCATGGCAAAGGAAGCCATCCGTGCGATCACCCGCACAGCCGCCCGGGAATGGGGGCAGTATGGGATTACCTCCAACGTCTTCCTGCCGATCATTTCGACCGAGACGTTCCGCACCACCCAACCGGCGGCCTTGAAGTCGCTGGAACGCCAGTCTCCGCTGCATCGCATCGGCACAACGGAAGAGGACTGCGGACCGATTATCGCCTTTTTGGCCTCTGACGATTCCGCTTATCTCAACGGTCAGAGCTTCATGCTGGACGGCGGTCTGCACATGCACTCTTAATCTGCCGGATAGCACAGCCTGCGCTCAGGGTTTCCTTTCCCTGAATTACCAAAAAAAACGTTCTCCCCACAAAGCGAAAAGCACCGCTGACTTTCCCATCCGCGTTTATGAGTCAGCGAACATTTGAATCCGAGAAAAGTTCCGGAAGAAAACGGAATTTTTTTCTTTTTGTCGAAAGGAAGAAATGGGAAAATCAGGAATTAATGATACAATGGAAGGCAGAGGTGATATCCAACATGGAAAGAAAAGAAATTCGAATTGAAGATACCTGGGATCTGAGCGGATTGTTCGCCGATCAGGCCCAGTTTGACGCCGCTCTAAAACATGCGAAACAGCTGCTGAACCAGATCACGCAGGCACAGGGACACATCACGGAGTCCCGTGAAAGCTTCCGCAGCTTTATGGACAGACAGGAGGAACTGCAGCGGCAGTGCGAAAATCTGACGGTTTATGCCCAGATGCGCGCCGACGTGGAACCGGAGGATCCGCAGGTCCAGCAGAATCTGGCCAAGTCGGTCACTTTTGTCAATCAGGCCGCAGCGGCGACAACCTTTGTCGATCAGGAACTGATCGAGCATCGCAATGTGATCGAAACGTATCTGAACGCGGAAGACTGCGCAGATTACCGCTATCCGATGGAAGAAACGTTCCGCACCATCCCGCATCGTCCGAACGCTCAGACCGAGCAGCTGCTGGCGCAGATGAGCGATCTGTTTCAGAATCCGCAGAAAACATTCAAAGCGTTCGTACCGGAATTTAAACCGGTGATGATCGACGGAAAAGAGGAATTCTTAAATCAGGCGATCATGAACCAGCTGCTTCACAATCCGGACAGAGAAATCCGCAGGCAGGCGTTTGAGCATTTCTATGAAGAATACCGCCGGCATCAGAACGTTTTCTGTTCGACCTTGATCGGCCACGCTCAGGGACAGGTGCTCCAGGCGAAGCTGCATCATTTCTCCAGCGCGCTGGAAGCAAGCCTGTTTGAGGACGGCGCGGATGTTCCGCTGTTTAATCAGGTACTGGACATGGCCAACACCAGATATCACAAAACTTTCTGGCGTTATAACGAATTAAAAAAGAAGATCATGGGACTGGATGACTGCACCAGTTATGATTTGAACGTCCCGTTAGTTCAGGCTGTCGATGCACATTATGATCTTGATCAGTGCTTTGAAATTCTGGATCAGGCGTTAGCGCCGTTAGGCGAAGAATATCAGGCTTTATTAAAACGGGCGCGGGCTGAGCGCTGGATCGACTATTATCCGCATCAGGGCAAGCGCGGAGGTGCGTATTCCTGGGGCACCTACGATTCCAATCCGTTTGTCCTGACCAACTTCACCGGCGGTTATG
The DNA here is from genome assembly GCF_015558105.1 of Holdemania sp. 1001095H_141210_F2. Classification (NCBI taxonomy): domain Bacteria; kingdom Bacillati; phylum Bacillota; class Erysipelotrichia; order Erysipelotrichales; family Erysipelotrichaceae; genus Holdemania; species Holdemania sp. 1001095H_141210_F2. The sequence goes on along the minus strand of NZ_JADNPO010000021.1, from coordinate 33,091 downwards.
ATTCCTTAAGCACGCTGGCGCATGAGCTGGGCCATTCGATGCATTCGTTCTTCTCCCACCGGGCCAATCGGCCGTTATTGGCGGATTACCGCATCTTTGTCGCGGAGGTTGCTTCCACGGTCAACGAAGTCTTGCTGAACCAGTACATGCTGCAAAACAGCGACGATCCGAAAATGAAGGCTTCACTGCTGTACAACATGCTGGAGCAGCTGGTCGGAACGCTGTACCGTCAGCCGATGTTCGCCCAGTTTGAAGCATGGCTGCACGAGCAGCTGGAAGCCGGGCAGGCTCTGTCTTCCTCCGATTTGACAGATTATTATTACAAACTGAATCAGGACTACTATGGTCCATCCGTCACCGTGCATGAACTGGAAAAATACAAATGCTATTCCGTTCCGCATTTCTATTACAACTTCTACGTTTATAAATACACGATCGGCATGTCCGTCGCCTTATCCTTCGCTTCCCGGATTCTCAGAGGAGAAACGGAAGCTTACCTGCGCTTTTTAACACGCGGAGGCAGCTGCGCTCCGATTGATCAGCTGGTTGAAGCCGGCGCGGATCCGCGCGGCGAACAGGTCTATGACGACGCGTTCCGCTATTTTGAAGAAACGCTGGATCAGTTTGAAAAGCTGATGCGGGAAATCTGAATTTCCCCACGTGCTTTCGGCACAACAAAAATCCTGCTTTTGCCCGGCAGACTCCGAGCGAAGCAGGATTTTTTAATCTTCTCTTTTTATTCCGCCTGAATCTGATCCTCGGATGCCGGGAAGCTGGCCGGCGCGATGGCAGAAGACAGCGGCAGTTTCTTATTTAACGGCAGCGCGGCTTTCTGCACGATCTGGAAAAACCGTTCGGCGATCCGGCTTTGCGGCCGCAGCGGTATCGCCACGCTGAGCTGCCATGGATTCTTGTTGCGCATCGGAATTTTGACGATCTTTTCGCTTTCGATCGGAAACTGAGGATTGCTGATCGCCAGCCCTCTGCCTTCCTCGACCAGCCGGCGGATTGCTTCCAGATCGCAGCCGCAGTACACAATCCGCGGCGCGGCATTGGCCATCCGCATGTGGACGTTGTAACAATCGTAGATTTTATAACTTTCGTTTAAGGTTAAAAAAGGTTCGTTGACCAGATCGTGAAAGGTGACGAAGCTGTGCGAAGCGAGCCGATGTCCCCGCGGCACGCATAATTCGTTATACGCCTCAAACAGCCGGACGTTCTGCAGTTCGCTGGTGAAGATCGGACCGGTGATGAAGGCGGCGTCGACTTCCTGCCGCAGCAGTTTTTCCTCAACGATTTTATCCGAGTACTCGCTGAGAATCACCCGAACCTCAGGCTCCGTGCGCTCAAATTGTTCCAGCAGTCCCTGCACCATCGCATAGGTATTGCTTGAGATTGCCACGCTCAGCGTCTTATCGGAATTCCGGCGGATATCGTCGTTGATCTGTTCCAGCTGCCGCACAAGATCCTTGATCTGCGTGTAATAGAGCCGTCCTTCCTCGGTCATTTCCGTTTTGCGCTGCTGAAAGATCAACAAGTCGACATCCAGCTCCTTCTGCAGCGATCGCAGGCTTTTATTCAGACCCTGCGGAGAGATATAGAATTTTTTGGCGCTTTGAGTCATATTGCCGGTTTCGCACACGTCGATAAAATATTTCAGCTGTTCCAGATTCATGGCAAAACCCTCCCGCGGCAGACATTCTGCGCTACCACTATTGTAACAAATAGTTGATGATCAGTTCAACGCTTTGTTTGCGTCATTCGTTCATTCTTTCACTATAATGAAGCATACAAGGAGGAAAGAAGAAATGAAGAAAGGATTGATGATGATCGCCGCTTGCATGACGGCGTTCTCTCTGGCCGCTTGCGCGACAACGAAAGCGCCGGAAACCACAACAACCCCGGAGCCGACTGTTCCGGCGGAAGAGGTGAAACAGCCAAAGGATGGCAGCTACACTTCGTACATGACGTATTACGATCACCCGGCTTACCTGGCCACAGCGACCGTGACGGTAAAAGAGGGTAAAGCGACCGGTTACACATTTGAGGAATGTCATCTGCCGGATCATTGGGCGACGTTCACCGAAGAAGAAATTGCCGGCATGGATGAAAGCAACTACATCCCCGGTGTAGCCGTCACGGGTGCAAAGGGGTATTATGCCAGACAAGTCCAATTAGGAACTGGGGATGAGGCCATCATCCTGACCGGCGAAGGGGACGGAACCGGCATGCCGATTTACAGCAATGATCAAATCAAGGATTTCAGCAAGGAGATCTTGAACGAAGATTTAGCGGCCTGGTATATGGAACAGCTGGCAGCCGGCAACTACTGGTGTCTGGATGAAGAGGGAAATCCGATCGAAGATTGCGCGACCTACACGCTGGATCGGAAAGACGGCGTACATCTGGATAAAACGCAGTCCCGGTTTAAGACGTTGATCGGACACTGGACCGCAGTCGGCACGGGCTATGGCATTGAAGGCGGCGAACTGGGCTGGAGCGGCAACCTGAAAAAGATCGGCGATTTCTGCATTGAAAATCAGTTCCCGGAAGGAGAATTCGGCAGAAATGAAGATAATGTCGGACTGGTTGGCGACGTTGTTACCGGCGCCACGGCGACGGAATACGAAAACTATATCGGAATGTACTACGCTGCCTGGCAAAAGGCTTTTGAATAAGGTTTAACCGGTAACTTGCGCTGCCGCTGCGGACTTCCCATTTTGTTGTTTCTTCCTGCAAGAACAACCATCGAAGCAACCGCGCAGAGAAAAAATGAGCTGGAATCGGAAAGTATACTCTTTCATAGATTCCAGCTTTTTCTGATTTGGGAATATCCGGCGAGCGGAAGGAAAATCTCCCCCGGCATCCAAATCCCCTAACAAGACGAGCTTATCCGCTCCTTGAATCTGATCAAGGATCATCTTCAGCTTGTCAAAGTCCCCATGGATATCGCTGAGTACCGCTATTTTCATTCTTTGTTCCGCTTCTGTTCTAATTAACGTTAGAAATCTTTCTCTGATTTCAGTTTATCATTTTTAAAGAACGTTCGGAAATAAAATCATAAAAAAGCCGATGGGACTCTGCCTTGATCAGTGCATCATCCGGCTTTTTTCCAACCTCATTGGGGTTCTGTTCTCATTCCATGCCGTTGGGGCAATCCGCAGCGGTTTCCGGCTTCAATCGGCTCAACCGCAGCGACCAGGTCATCTTGGCGCTTGCCCGGGGCGCCAGATTCAGTCCGGCCTGCTTCTGATTGATGCCATCCAACGGTCCCGTCAGCGGTTCCAGCACCAGGAAACGATGCGCGTCGCCGGACCACACCATCAGATTCCGATATCCTTTTTCCAATCGCAGTTCCATCCGCTGATTCCGCAGGGGATCCTCCACCGCAATCATCGGACAATGGCTCAAAAAGCACCCCTGTGCCAAAACACTGGCTTTCTTCAGATGATCCAGCGGGATTCCCGTTGCAGCATCTTCCATTCTTTCAGGGTGAGCGACAAGCGTCAGCGCATCATAATCCTCAATCAGGAAAAACGGATGCATCCCCAAATCACAGGGCATGACTTCTGAGGAGTCATTGGTAATCTCCACTGTGGAAATCAAGCCCTCATCCGTCAGCGTAATCGTCATCCGGGCATGAAAAGCATACGGATAACGTCCGGCCAATTCTTCATCACTGTCCATGCGCAGTATTGCCTGATTCACTTTTAAATCCTCTACGGTCCAGGGAAATGAATGAAGAAAACCATGAAGTCCCGCCGGATATTCCCGGCCTTTTAATTTAAGGACACCGCCGCCGGGATTCCCATAATAAGGGAACATGACCGGAATTCCGCACCGCGGACGTTCGCTGGAAGCGATGTTCTCCGGCAAACGGTGCAGACACTCCCGTCCCGCCCACATCAGCGAGCTGATCAATGCGCCCCGTCCGGGGTGAATCATCGCTTCCATTGATCCCTGAGTCAGCCGGATTGCCTCCCTTTCCACCTCAGCCATGAAGCAGATATTCCCTGATCTGACGCGGACACCGGGCCTGCTTGATTTTATCCAGCAGCTCATCATCCGCCAGCTTGGCGGCAAGCCGGGAAAGCAGGATCATGTGATTGCGGGCAAAATTCTGATCGTTGCTGACGCAAAACAGGAAGATCGTTTCGATCGGTTTGCCATCCAGCGTTTCCCATTTGATCGGGTGTTCAAGGTTGGCGACGGCAACGCCGATCCGGGACACACTGTCGCTTTTGCCATGGGGGATCGCGACGCCGTTGCCAATCCCCGTGATCCCCTCTTTTTCCCGCTTGTAAATATCCGCGACAAACGCTTCGACATCCGCAATATAACCATTTTCCTTCAACTGCCGGGCCATCTGCTTCAGCGCGTCGTCTTTATCGGCGGCTTTCAGCGAAACCGTCATAATTTTTTCATCTAAAACATTCTCCAATTCCATGGTGTTCCTCCTGTTATCGAACTAAAAATTTATAGAGTTCTTCTTGGGAAAGAGAGTTCTTCTTGGGAAAGGCGGCAAAGTTCACTGACGTCCTGTTCGGTATCAATCATTTCCAAAAAACTCTTGTAAAACAACTGGGTCTTTTCCGATTCGTAACGGGTGTTGACCCGAAGTCCCAGCAGGAAAACCAGCCGCACCTGTTCTTCCTCATTCCATTGCATCGCATCTTTCAGCACAGCCACGACCACCCGCGACTGATTGACATAATTCGCATATCCATGCGGAATCGCGACGCCGTTGCCGATGCAGGTTGACACAGCGCCTTCCCGTTCCAGCACCGTGCCCAGATATTTCTCGCTGACTGCTCCGCACGCCAGCAGCCGGTCTGTCATCTTCCGCAGCAATTCCTTTTTATCCCGGGCTGCGGGATGGATCAAAATCAGCCGCGGATCAAACAGCGTATGGCAGGAGACATCGAAATGTGATTTCTGGTTAATTTTCGTCTTCTTTAAATATTCGATCTTCTCTTTCAATTCTTCAATGCCATGCCCGCTCAGCAGCGATTCGATATAAACGATCCGCTCGTCCTGCACCGGCAGCGCCGAAGTGGAAATGATCAGATCATAGCCCGCCAGCTCGCCGACGTCCAGATCGTGCAGGCTCAGGATTTTGATTTCCTTGATCTTCGGAATTGCCAGCTTGATCTTGTTGCAGAACATCTGATTCAGGCCCATGCCCAGCTCCGTGATCAGCAGAATCGTCAGCGGCGGTTCCAGCCGGTCCAGAGAAGCCTGAATATATAAAGTAATATAGCTCAGCTCCGTCGAAGAAATCTGGATTCCGTAATACTCCTCAAACAGGATGCTCAACGCCCACGACACGCGGTAGGTCTTGCGGTATTCCTCCTGGATAAAGCTGGTCAGATTGGCGGTGGAGTGCTTCTCAAATTTCATGCGGAAGACGGCGGGGCGAATGTGATTCAACAAGCCGTAATACAGCTCGTGATCCATTGTCAGATCGACGTTCATGATATTGGAAACGACTGAAATAATCCGCTGAACAAATTCTTTGATTTTCTTATCGTAATCCCGCACGCCGTATTCCAGATCGGCCGCACCGTTGTGGATCATCTGCGAACAGAGCAGCTGAATCGCAAAGTATTTCACTTCCTCGTCGTCGATCCGGATCATAAACTTTTCCTCAATCTGTTTAAACAACGATTGGGACAGCTCATATTCGTTATATTTGACGACGATGTCTTTTTCTTCCTGTTTCAGCTGAAGCAGTCCCATATCCGAACGGGTGACCGCCAGCGCCGCAAACAACAGAATACTGTTGTAGGATTCCTCGGTAAAACTGAAATTCCACGATTTTTCAACAGCGTCGATACATTCGGAAAGCAGCTCCAGATTGATGCCCTTGGCAAAATAGCGGATATTCGCTTCAATCGAATGGGCCTTGTCGTTGATCACCAGATGTTTGATCGCCAGCCGGCAGCTGACCTCCTGCCCTTCTAAATCTATCCCGTAATTGCGCCGCACGGACAGATCAATCGAAAACATTTTCAGCCATTGCGCGCAGGTTTCCAGGTTTTTCTTGCAGACGGGCAGGGAATCATAGGTCAGCTCGCTCAATTCAGCGACGGTCAGCCGATGGCCGAAGCGGGACAACAGGATCCGCAGATAGACATACAGCCGGTATTCGCCATTGACGATATCTTCCACCTCATAGGAACCATACAGACTGGAAAGGGCCTTGCGTTGTTCGCTGTCAGCTTTCAACAGACTGCCCTTCCCCGGCACCTTGATGATTTCACCGAGATTCTTCTGCCGGAGCACATCGTTCAGTTCGTCGATCTTGCCGCGGACGTTCTTTTCCGAGAGGTTTAACAAACGGGCGATGGAGGAGGCTGAAAACCATTCGTTTTCCAGCAGAATCTGCAGGATCTGATGCTTGATCCGGTTTTTTTTATTCGCCTTCATCCTCATCGCGTCACCTCTTTGTCGTTTTCTTTCTCATCGTGTTCCTGCATCCTCCTCTTTGTCAAGCGGTGTGCCCTGGCTATGTATCTGATTTAATAGAAGGACGCTTTGCCCAGCGAACCGAAAAGTTCCATTTTTGCGTGGACGGTGCTGCGGGTTTGGGCGATTGCCGGGCCATACATCTTCGGCGGCAGAAAACCATGGGTTTCATCCAGCGTTGCCTGCAGGGTGCGGAAGAAGGTCTGCTTAATATCGCTGGAAATGTTGACTTTCTGAATTCCGATCGCGCAGGCCTGACGGATTTCTTCATCCGGATTGTCGCTGCCGCCGTGCAAAACCAGCGGAACCGGTGCGACTTGATGAATTTGCTTCAGCAGCTCAAGCTGCAGCTTCGGGACAAAGCCTTTGGGATATAAACCATGAGCTGTACCGATCGCGATAGCCAGAGCGTCCACGCCTGTGCCTTCAACAAACTTCACTACATCTTCCGGATTGGTATAGGTGATGTTTTCCACGCCGCCCTCGTCCGAGGTGCTCATCGCGCCGATCGTTCCGATTTCGCCTTCCACGGATACGCCGCAGGCATGAGCCAGTTCAGCAACCTGCCGGGTCAGCCGCATATTTTCTTCAAATGGAAGCTGGGAACCGTCGATCATCACCGAAGTAAATCCGGCCTGGATCGCCCGCAGGCAATCCTCCGCCGTCTTGCCATGGTCCAGATGCAAAGCAAAGGGAACGTCACTGTTGCGCATCCGCAGGGTTACATAGGCAAAGAATTCCGGCGTGGCGAAGTTAAACTCTCCCGGCGCAAATTGCAGAATCGCCGGCGACTGCGTCGCTTCAGCTTCCTCGATCACAGCCCGAACCAGATTCAGATCGGTCGTATTAAAGGCTCCGACAGCAAACTGTTCTTCTCTGGCTTTCGCCAGCATTTCTTTCAATGTGATCAACATGGTGATTACTCCACGTTGACGAAGGAGATTTCATCCAGTTCGTCTTCAGAAATTTCATGCCCCAGATCCTCGCCGGTTTCATCCGCCGCGCTGACCGGACGCTTTAAGAAGGAAAGCACAACGCCGGTAATCACGCTGCCGATCGCCAGACAGATCAACCCTTTCATCGGATCGCTGAAGAATGGGAATGCGATGAAGCCGCCGTTGAGCAGTTCGGAAGAAACACCCCACATCATCGACAAGCCGCCGGCGACCGCCGAACCGACAACGCAGGAAACGACAACTCGAACCAGATCCCGCGCGGCAATCGGAATGACGCCTTCAGTGATCATGACGCAGCCCATCGGCACCGCGGATTTCAGGGTTTCTTTTTCATTGCGGGTATATTTTTTCGGGGTTAACAGACAGGAGATCGCGATCCCAAACGGCGGAATCATCGAAGCGATGATCTGCACGGTCTTCGCGTCGCGAATCCCGTCGGTATACAACGCGTTGGCAAACGCTGTCGCGACCTTGTTGACCGGACCGCCGAAGTCAAACGTCGCCATACTGCCCAGCGCCGCGCCGTAAATAAACCGCGAGCCTTCCGACAGCGAGGTCAGGAATGTGGTTAACAGATTGGTCAGCCAGGTAATCGGACCGACGAGCACGCCGTACATCAGCAGCCCGGCAGCCGCTGTGGATAAAAACGGAATGATAATGACCGGCATGATGCCTTCCAGCGATTTCGGCAGCTTGATATACTTTTTGATCAGGACGACCAGATAACCGACCAACAGGCCGCCGATCATACCGCCGATAAACCCAGCTTTGATATTATTCGCGACATAACCGATGATGAAGCCCGGCGCTAACGCCGGACGGCCGGCGACGCTGAAGGCGATGTACGCGCACAGCATCGGGACCATCAGCTGCATGCCCAGATTGCCGGTCTGATACAGCCAATAGCCGATCCCGCTTTCACCGAGGTTGGCGACGCTCTGGCCTGCGATCAGACGGCCGATCGCCATCGTTAAACCGGCGGCGACAACGAGCGGAATAAAATAACTGATGCCGGTAAGAATGTGCTGTTTCATTTCTCTAAACGTTTTTTTCATGCGAAGTTCCCTCTTTCTCTATGGCTTTTTCTACTTTCTGGATCAAGGCGATCGGGTTTTTGATTAAGGTCGACGTATCGACTTTAACGACTTTCTTCCCCTTGAAGCGTTCCATCCCGGTAATTGCCACGTCGATCGCCAGAATCACGACATCCGCAGCTTTGATGTCCTCGGGCGTCAACTCATGCTCAACGCCGATTGTTCCCTGCGTTTCGCAATGGATTTGGTGTCCGCGGAGCTGCGCGCTTTTCATCAGCTTTTCACGGGCGATGTAGGTGTGGGCGATCCCCGCCGTACAGGCGGCCACGCCAACGATCTTCATCATTTTGATTCCTCCTTTATCACGGCCGGAAGTCCGATCAGGACCCGCGCCGTTTCTGCCTGTAATGTAACCGAGGAGCATTCCGCCGGGATCAGGGCGCCCCAGCCCTGAGTGAGGGTGACGCTTTCCTGCGGCGTTGTCAGTTTGACGTCGCCGTCAATCGGCACGCACAGCCGGTGTTCGTCGGTATTGGCCAGTGTATATTCCCCATGAACCTCGACGATCTGCATCCCGAAGGCGTCGGTATCGGTCTCATCAATCATCATGACCGATCGGCTTGCGCCCTGGAGGACTTCCGCCTTCGGATGCATAATCACCCGCCGGCGGATTTCGTCTTCCGTATAGGTCGTCATATCAAACAGTCCGAGGCCATGTTCGCCATCCAGACCGTTGAACATTTCCTCATCTGTTAACGTCACGCCGTTGACCTGCCGTTCCACGCGGATTGTGATATCGCTGCATTCGTGGATTTCCAGAAACAGACAGCCCGGCCCCACGGCATGCGGCATCCCCGCCGGGATCAGAATGACGTCGCCCTGCTTCACTTCAATTTTGTGCAGGCAACTCACCATCGCCGCGACGTCCTGCTTTTCAAACAGAGATTTCCACAGGGCGGCGGTAACTCCCGGCAAAAAGCCGGCATATATGCAGCTGGGCTGCCCGTTCACGGTCTGCGTGCGGGCGATGTACCAGGCTTCGGTCTTGCCGCAGGGGCTGTGAAAATAACGCGCGGCGTCTTCCTTGTGCGGATGGCATTGAAGCACCAGCCGGACGATCGTATCGCCGGCGCGCGCCAGCACGCCGAGCTGATTGGGCAGCCGTTTCTGACTGCGCGGGCCAAGCACGCCGGAAGGATCTTCCGCGATGATCGCGTCCAGCCGTTTGCCGCCCTGCGCCGCGATTGTGCGGCTGATCGCATAACCCTCGCCATGTCCCGATGAGATTGCGCCGATCGAGGTGACCAGCAATTCTTCACATTGATGATTGTTTTCAGCGGGTTCCATTCTCCGCCATTGATTTAACAGCGTGCCGCCGATATACGGACGGGTGATTCGATCATGATCAAAAATCCAGATTCTTGAGGAAGCTTCACTCATAATTTTCCTTCTTTCTTTCAACCTTTCGTCACTCTGCCTGAGACAGATGTCATTTATTTTTCTGATGGCTGCGGATGGGAAGGGGCCGCTGGTTAATCAAGGTGCTGATCCTTCATCATCAGGTGGACGGCGCTGGTCTTAAAGGTCAGCGGCAGCGCCAGAATGTTGGGATGCCCGCCGACATATTTCTGTTGGGCATCGGCCAGCGCTTCCTCCACAGTAGCGCGGGTTTTCATGCCCATCGCACGGGCGTAGCCGGGTTCCATCGCTCCGGTGATATAAATTGCCGCGGTGTTCATCTCGGCGATATGCGCGCATGAGATCATACTGAACCCGTGGAAGGGATGGAAGGCGTTGGCAAACCGATAACGCCGGATGTATTCCGCGTTTGTCGCAAAATATTCCCCAACCCGGTTCATGTCCGGCAGCGTATTCATCTGATCGTGCTGGAACATCTCAAACATCTCGCGCGTATACGGCCACAGCTCATCGTGGAAATACCCGTTGCACAGACTCTGGCAGATGATCACGCAGCGGTCGCTCATGATGCGTTTCAGCCGGATCACCTGCGCGGAGATCGCCTGCATCAACATGATCGGGTTCGTGCCCATTCCCTCGCCATAGTGGAAAAACTGCGGCGCCCCGAAAATCAGCACATCGTATTTCTTTTCCGCCCACGGCACATAGGTTCGCCGATCAGCGACCTTCCAGCTTAACGGCATCATTTCTTTCGCATAGCCGGAAAAGATCGCGATCTGCCGGGACTGCGTGTCCAGCACGGCGTCGCAGCAGAAGAATTTCTTCCCCATCCGCTCTTCCATCGTCATGCTGATCTGATTGAATTTATCACGCATCAGGCTGTGGCCGCTGACCGGCGTGAAATCAGCCCGGTGCATGACGGATGGGACATGATGCGAAGCGATCGAACGCCAGTGCGTGATCCCGGTGGCCGAGTGTTTGTAGCAGCCGGAATAACCGCCGTAGGGGTTGCCCTGGACATGGCCGATCAGAATTGCGACATCCGCGTCGTAAACATATTTGTTCATGATGACCGGATCGCCCTGTTCGGTTTTCCCCAGATCGACCAGATGTTCATAATCTTCCGAGTCGTGATTCAGAATTTGCCCCGTCCCCCAGAATTCTCCAAACAGTTCCGGGCCGAGGATCCCGCGCAGCTCCGGCTCGGTATTCTTGCGGTGCAGACCATTGGAACAGATCAACAAGATATCCTGATGCCGAACCCCTGCCGCGATCAGTTCGTCGACGATCAGCCGGATCGCCACCTTGCGATGACTTGTCGGCTGCTGCCCGCCTTTCACCCGATCGGGAAAAACGATGACGCAGCGGCTGCCGGGATGAGCCAACTCGCTTAACGGCGGCATGCCGATCGGATGAAGCAGACTGTCCTGCGTCGCCTGTACCAGCTGGTCTTCCGGAATGTGGGGCGGATCCGGCACCGTCACGCCCGGGATAAAGATGTCGGTCGTGTCCGGCAGTTCGGCCCAGATGGTTCCCGGGCCGTATTCCAATTCTACTTTCATTTTCGCGCCTCCTGATAGTCCTGCATGATTTCCAGAAATTCATCGGGGTAAAACCCGATCTCGCCTTCAAAACGGGTCAGAGCGATCAGCCCGCCGTCGATTTGGGCAATCCGCGCGATCGCTGCCGCGTTGGTTTTCTTCAAACCGCCCCCATAGACGACCGGAACGGGAATCACCTGTTTAATTTTTACGGCCGCTTCCCGAATCTCATCCGGCGAGGCCGGGATTTTCCCCGGTCCGATGCTCCACAGCGGCTCATAGGCGATCACGACTTTTTTCAGATCCGCGCCCGCCAGGCCGATTTCCAGCTGGGTTTGCAGCACGCTTTGCCACTTCGGACGCTGCGCGGCGCTCTCGCCGATGCAAAACAGCACGTCCAGTCCCGCTTTCTGCGCAGCCAGAACTTCCTTATTCAACGTCCGGGAAATCGCGTCTTCCGCTTCCACGCCGGCCGCTTCCAACAATGCGCGTTCTTTTGCCCGTTGTTCGCCATGACCGATCATCACCGCCCGGCAGCCCAATTCCACAGCGGCGTTCGCGGTCAGACTCGTCGTAAACGCTCCGAAATTTCCGCCGGCCTCCGTATCAAGACCCAACACGCCCTGCGCGCCGACATGGATTTTCTTCGCCGCTGCCACTGCCGGAATTAAATGAGCTTCCGGGAAGAAAAACGTCACGTCGGTTTGGGAAGTGAACGTGAATCCTGATTCTACCTGACGGATGATCGTCGCTGCCCATTGATCCATCGGCGCCAGACGATTGACGCCGCCTCTGCGGGGCGAAATATCAAAACGTTTTAAATTCACATAAAGATGATCCATGGTTTACCTCCAATCCCGGATCGCCTGAGCGATCGTTTCCGCATCCAGACCATAGCGTTTCTTCAAATCATCGCGCTTGCCTGAAGTTCCGAAGCGATCCTGGACTCCGATCCGGCGGACCTGCCCCTGTCCCAATTCGGCGACGACTTCGCTGACCGCACTGCCCAATCCGCCGATAACATTATGATCTTCAGCGGTCAGGATCTTCCCGGTCCTGGCGGCGTAATGACAGATGAGTCCGCGATCAACCGGCTTGACTGTGCTCATATCGACAACCGCAGCCGCAATGCCTTCTCTTTCCAGAATCTGCGCTGCCTGCAAAGCTTCATACACCAGATCACCGATGGCCAGAATCGCAGCGTCGGTTCCATCCTTGACGACAAGACCTTTTCCGATTTCAAACTTGACGTCCGGGCGATGCACCGCGGGGGAAGAAGTCCGCCCAAACCGCAGGTAGACAGGACCCTCGTGGAGAATCGCCGCCTCCACTGCCGATTTCACCGTAAATTCATCGCAGGGAACGATCACGGTCATTCCCGGGATCGCCCGCATCAGCGCCAGATCCTCAATGCACTGGTGGGAGGCGCCGTCCTCGCCGATCAGCACGCCGCCATGGGTCGCACCGATTTTTACATTCAGATGAGAATAAGCGATCGCGTTGCGGATTTGTTCGTAAGCCCGGCCCGCCGCAAACATCGCGAACGTGGAAGCGAAGACGGTTTTGCCGCAGCTGGCCATGCCGGCCGCTGTGCCCATCAGATCTTGTTCGGCGATGCCCATATCAAAGAAGCGTTCCGGATATTTCCGGGCAAACAGACAGGTCTGTGTTGCCTTGGACAAATCGCCGTCCAAAACGAGAAAATCATAAGTTTCCCCCAGTTCCGCCAGCGCTTCGCCATACGCTGTCCGCGTGGCTTTCGTCATGCTTGTTCCTCCTTGTGAAGCCGCGCTTCCAATTCTTTGCGGGCTTGTTCACTTTGTTTTAAATCCGGCGGTGTTCCATGCCAGCCGACGATATTTTCCATAAAGGAAACACCCTTGCCTTTCACCGTATTGAGAATGATGGCGGAGGGTTTCCCGGATGCGGCTTTGGCACGCTTGATCGCCTGGTCGATGGCGGCGACGTCGTGGCCGTCGATCGTCTGCACAAACCACCCGAAAGCAGCCAGCTTCTTTTCCAGGGGTTCGATATTCATTACCTGCGCAGTTGGACCGTCGATCTGTAAGCCGTTGCGGTCGACGAACAGCGTTAACTGATCGAGCTTATAATGAGCGGCCGTCATCAGCGCTTCCCAGATCTGTCCTTCCTGCATTTCCCCATCCCCGCAGATGCAATACACGCGGTAGGTTTTATGGTCGACCCGGCCGGCTAACGCCATGCCATTGGCGCATGACAATCCCTGGCCTAACGAACCGGATGACATATCCACCCCCGGCGTTTTCGTCATGCTGGGATGTCCCTGCAGGATTCCGTCAATCGACCGGAATTTTTTCAGCTCCGCCCGGTCAAAATACCCATGCGCCGCCTGCGCCGCATACAGTGCGGAGGATGCGTGGCCTTTCGATAATACCAGCCGGTCGCGGTCCGGCCATGCCGGTTCCTCGGGCCGGATCTTCATGTGTTCTCCATAAAGTACCGCAAGCAGTTCGCAGATCGACAACGCTCCGCCGATGTGCCCGCTTTGCGCCGTGGTGATTTCATCAAGGATATCCAACCGCATCTGATCCGCGGCGATTTGTAATTGTCGAACATTCATGACACTCGCCTCCTTGCCTTAATCATAAAAGCAGAAATGCCATGAATACTGAACGATCAGGTCCAGAAAGTTCCGGTAAATTTGACGTTATTCCTTACAAAACGATACAGATCCGCCTTTATGCCACTTCGCCCCTGTGTCAGACATGCCTGCGGATCGGGTCAGCTGCCTGAATCTTGCGTGAGGAAAAATGGCTGGGGAATCAAAGAAAGTCTGGTTCAATCGGACATTTTCGAAATACGCAAACCAACGCAGAAAAACACCTCAGAACAACGTCAAGTCAGCGAACTCATCACACCCCTTGCCGATCTTTGCATGGGCATGGAGTTTGCCTTTGCCAAAACAAAGCGCCGGCTAAACTTCGTCCTCCTTTTTTGACTCAGGCCTTTTTTCGCTGAGCAAACGCAAAAAAAGATCCCACCTCCGGATCAGAAATGAGATCTACTTTATGGATAAAACGCCGGTTCTTCTGTCATTCCGACTTGTCGCTGCCGCTTTGTCCCGCTGAATTCTGACGTTTATTTCTTGAAATTCAGATAGTTTGCCAGATTGGCATTCGAATCCAGTCTGGCTTTGATCTTCGGTGTACGGCAGCTCATCAAAACGGTAACGCCCGGGCCATGCCCTGAAATGTAGCTGTCGCCATGGATGATGACGCCGATCGTCACGGCACCCTGGCAATAATCCGGGCCATGATCGTTGCAATGATCCTGAATCATTACGATATCGCCGAACCGCAGTTCCTGCAGCCTTAGCTCCGCAAACGATTTCGCGTCGCGCGTCATGATATCATAATCGCCGCTCAGCATCGTATCGCTGCCCAGGCCCGAACCCATTAACGCCGCCGGAATCACCTTCGTGACCGGCACGACCAGACAGCCGTCCTGTTCCTCTATCCCCATCTTATTCAACAGCTCCGGGTCCAGATTCATGACGGTGATTTCCGGATAATCCGTCAGCGTCATCCCCTGACCGCAGGCTTTGACTAAAAATTGATCGTCGACCGTCAGTTTTTCCAACACTTCCTGTTCAAAGGCAATCATGACGTGATCAATACCGCCGTGCTTTCCCGTAACGTAGCCTATTGCACCTTTTGCTTCGCCGGTGATGACCTTAGCCTGATTGCCGATGCAGGTCAAGGTGTTGTACGCCATATCCATAGCCGGATCGGGATTCTTCGTACTGACGCCCGGTTCGACATGATCGCCGGCCAGCCCCATACAGCCGTCGCCAATCTGGAAATTATACGTGATCCCGCCGGTCGCCGGCAGAATCCATGGCCGTCCGTCGCTGCCGACGCGATACTGGCGTTTCATTACCGGCGGATGAACCTTGCCCTGAACGGATTGCATGACTAAATGTTCTTTGTTGAATTTGATCATTGAAATTCCTCGCTTTCTCATTGAGCCTATTATACCATTTAATTTTCATTGCATAAAAGCGAGGATTGTCCCCGCTGTTAATATTTGTGTCTTACGCCTTTGGATCACCGTCGGCGCAGGGATGTGATTCGCCAGCCGTCTTCCGTTTCTTTAAAGTTCAGCAGCAGCTTCACCGTCTTCTTTTCGGTGGTATAGGTAACCGTGACATCATAATCCCCGCCGCTGAGTTTTGCCACATCACTGATCTGACGGCAGTCTTGAGTTTGCATTGCCTCCTCAAAGCCAAGAAACCGGTTAAAGTTTTCCGGCATTCGGTTGGCGACAAATGCCTCGATCGCCTCATCTGTCATCACTGGCGAAAGATAATCCTGGATCTGAGCGCCCCAATCTTCTGCCAGCGCCGTTCTCTCGTCCAGCGTTTTGGCATCATCGAAAAGATCCTGCGGCATGGCTGGGATCGTGTCTGTCAATTCCAGAAACTGTTCCGTTTGAGTCCGCAGAATTTCCTCGGTTGTAGGTTTTGTCTGGCAGCCAAACAGACACAGGGTGATGATAAGACAGAAGAATCCTTTTTTCATAATCTACTCCTCCTGATCAGGATAAGAAATCCTTACATAAGCCGTATCAATCAGCCATCGCGGCGAATCTGCTTCAGGGTTGGGAACAAATGAGAGAATCAGTTCACGTACCCACATATAGCCCGGATGCGTGATCTTGATCGCATAACTTACGCTTTCACCCTGCCAAACGATTCCCAATCGCTTTTTCTTATAGGTAATGTACTCTTTCCAGCTTAATCCGGTCAAGCCTTGCAGCGTATACGCCTGATCCTGAACTAACTGTTTCATCCCGGATTCGCTCATCATCGGACCCAAAACAGCCTCAGCCTGTCGGTCAAGATCTTCATCCTGACGATGAAAATTCAGGATAATTACTTCCCGCAAAAAACGCCGGACGATCGTTTCAATTTCTTTGTCCTCTTCCTGATGGGAACACCCAACTAAGCCAAATCCCAGCAGAATCCAGATCATCATCGTGATGAAACCTTTGTTTTTCATAATGTTCATCCTCAATTCAGAAGAGAAGTCTTCTAAAACATCATTTCATCTTCTTCTTTGTTCTAATTTGTCAATTTGTACTTCTCATTTCCGACAGTTTCTCATTCGGATGGTTGATTCACTATTTTTTATTTATTTTTAAACAGTATTCTTTAATTTCATTATAGCTGAAAATTGGAGAAAACAGTGATTTTTTTTATTTTCCCGCAATTTTTCATCTGTTTTACAGGATGAATTTTCTTTGCTTCATCCTCGAATTCCCCGCGAAGGGTCTATCACGGAGAGAAACGGGCAGAATAAAATTACGGGAAACAGATTGTTCTTGACACGTTTGATATAATTAAAGACGCTGAAAGGAAGGCGATCAACATGGTTATGGCGGTTTTATTGACATTTGTTGCGGGGGTACTGGGCACGCTTCTGGGAGGAGTTCTCGGTTTGCGGATCGACCCGAAGTCATCGCAATCTCTGAGCTGTCTGTTGGCGTTTTCCGCCGGCATGATGATCAGCATGATCTGTTTTGACCTCATGCCGGAAGCGCTGGAACAGGCGGGATTGGCGATTGCCGTCGCCGGCTGCGGTCTGGGCGTGCTGCTTCTGTTGAAATTTGACGGTCTGTTTCATCATCATGATGAACAGCCGGATGAACTGGATGATCTGCATCATCACCATCATGCGATGGAAGAAGTCAATACTAAAAAGTTAATGCAGCTGGGTCTGATGATGATCGGCTCAGTGGCGCTGCATAATTTCCCGGAAGGCATGGCGGTCGGCTCCAGCGCCTTGTACGAAGTAAAGACGGGAATGATGATGGCGCTGCTTCTGGCGCTGCATAATCTGCCGGAGGGCATGGGCATGATCGTACCGCTGCGCAGCGGCGGAGTGGGCAAAGGCAGGGCGCTGCTTCTGGTCGCGTTAAGCGGACTGCCGACCTTGATCGGCGGGGTTGCCGGCGTGCTGCTGGGTTCGATCAGTCCGGTGTTTATCGGATTCACGCTGGCGCTGGCAGCCGGATGTATGTTGTATGTCACTTATTATGAAATTTTGCCGCAGGTCACGCTGATGGAAAAAGGCCGGCGTCCGCTGGTATTCCAGCTGGCCGGGTTTCTGTTAGGCTTCGTGCTGATTTCGATCATGTAAAGAAAAGCTGAAATTGACGATCAGGATCGCGATGGGATCCTTGTTCAATCTCAGCTTTTTCTGTCTGCGCCGTTACTCTGCGGTAAACGGTGTTCCCTGACCTGATTCAATCTGATCATAAGCCTGCTTGATCAGATTGAAATAATTTGGCGCACCGGCTAACGTGGCGCCGGTCGTGACATCCGCAACGGTCCATTCGCCGGCATCATTTTTCGCAATGTCTGTCGATTCCGGGTATGTTCCATAATTGACGCCGTGATCGTAAACATAGTTTTTGATCAGCTCGATATTTCCCGGGAAGGTGATCGGACTTGGCCAGAAATCGACGCCATGATGAATCGACGCTTTTGTTCCAATCTGAATTTCGGCCGCCGGTTTTCCTTCGCTGTCCAGCAGCTGCGCAGGTTCCGTTATTCCTTCATGATACCAGGCGCCGCCTTCCTGCGTTGCAACATAGGCTATGAATTCAACGTCTTTGCCATGGACCGGCGCTGTATAAACAACCTGATCGTCCGCCGACGACGCTGTCCAGGTCAGTCCGTTCAGTTCAAAGGCTGCAGGATAACGCTTTTCGCCTGCCGTAATGACGGCGCCGCCTAAGGCTTCCGCTTTTTCATCGTCGAGAATAGCCCAGCCTTCTGCCCCGCCGGCCGAAACCGGAAGCAGAGCTTCTACAAAATCAATAAAGACGACTTCCTTGGTTTCA
Source organism: Holdemania sp. 1001095H_141210_F2 (assembly GCF_015558105.1). Lineage (NCBI taxonomy): Bacteria > Bacillati > Bacillota > Erysipelotrichia > Erysipelotrichales > Erysipelotrichaceae > Holdemania > Holdemania sp. 1001095H_141210_F2. The sequence continues at coordinate 14,788 of NZ_JADNPO010000021.1, read as the reverse complement.
TCATTGACATAAACTGTCGCTGCAATCGAACTGTCGACAGAATCGCCTTCCTGATTGTAAACGCCATAGACAGAAGCACAGGTCAGCTTCATGCCCTCTTTCGCTAACTGTTGGACGTCGATATCCCGGTAATCTACCGTCGTCGGTTCAGCGCTGGCTGTCGGTTCCGGCATTGTTTCCGGGGTTGCCGTTGGCGCAGGGGATGTGGAACAAGCCGCCATCATCAAACCCGCCGTCAGTAAAGCAAGACTGTGTTTATTCTTCATTTCTTTCCCTCCTAATTTTAGTACATTGTACTAATTTAGAGTTTAATCGTTTGTTACTTCTTTGTCAAGACCCAGGTTTGTTTGTCAGATTGCAGAGCACATGCTAGAATTAAACAAGGTGATCGCTGATGAAAAAAAATCTGAAAGAAGAAATTCTAAAAACAGCCCAGACCTTTTTTAATGAAAAGGGGTATCAGGAAACGACGATGCGCGATATCGCGTCAGCTCTGAGAATCAGTCTGGGCAATTTAACTTATCATTTTCATAAAAAAGAAGACCTGATGATCGCTCTGCTGAAATGGCCGGATTTTCTAAATCAACCGCCCGCTGCAACTTTTGAAGAGTTGTTCGAATTAATCCGGGCGATGATCGAAAGCTTGATCGTCAATCGCTTCTTCTATACCGAAGATGAACTGGGCCGGGCAACGCCGGAGTTTTACCGTCATAACGTCGATACGGTAAGCAGGATTGAAAATCATCTTGAGCAGTCTCTGCAGCAGCTCAGCGATCAAGGCTGGCTGATCCCCTGGACAAGCGAACAGGAAAGGCATGCGTTTACGCGGATGATCATGGACAGTCATATCGTATGGATTAAAAATTCTTTTTACCGGGAAGCGCAGGATCAGATTTCATACGCTGATTTTTTGGATATTCACTGGTATTTGCTACAAAGCCATGTTCAGAAAGAAAAATTGACTGAATACCTTAGTTGCCGAAAGACTTTTTTCATTTCAAAGGCCAGGATATAATTCTGTGATAACAAAATGAAGCAGCCGATTCTCATTCAGGCTGCTTTTTTCAACAAATTAGAAATCCGCGGGCACGACAATCGGCTCCCGTCGGACCTTCGACCAGGCAAATTCGCCGATCAGTTCCCGGGCCGTGATCGGTTCATAATGATCGCGCAGTCCCGTCAGCCAGGCCAGCTTCCCGATCAGCTCCGGCGCACTCCAACGTTGGCGCAGCTCGCCCAGATCCAGCGCCTGATCCCGTTTGGATAACCGCTGCCCGTGTTCGTTCATCAACAAAGGAATGTGGTAAAACTCGGGGACAGGCAGGCCAAGACATTGATAAAGATAGATCTGGCGAGGGGTGGACGATAACAGATCCATCCCCCGGACCACCTCGGTGATTCCTGTCAGACCATCGTCAATCACCACCGCCAGCTGATAGGCAAACACGCCGTCGGAACGCCGCACAATAAAATCGCCGCAGGTCTGATCCAATCGTGACACCCCCTGTCCCTGAAGTCCGTCCTTCAACGCGATGACCCGATTGTCCACCCGGACCCGCATTGCCGGCCGGCGGGTTTTCTCAAGCGTCCGTTTTTCCTGTTCGCTCAAATTCCGGCACCGTCCGCTGTAAAGCAATTCCCCATCCGTTCCGTGCGGAGCACTGGCGCTGTGCAGATCCGTCCGGCTGCAATAACAGGGATAAATCAGGTTCTTCTTCTGCAGCTCACCGAGCTTTTCTTCATAGATTGCCGTACGCTCACTCTGCCAAAGCGGTGTTTCATCCCAATCCAATCCCAGCCAGCGCAAATCATCCAGGATCTGTTCAGCAAAAGCGCGCCGGCTGCGCTGCGGATCCAGATCCTCAATCCGCAGCACCCAGCTTCCCTGCTGAGATCGCACGGACAGCCAGCTTAACAACGCCGCCGTCACATTGCCAAGATGCATCCGTCCGCTGGGACTGGGCGCAAACCGTCCCCGGACTTGTCCTTTTTCTCCCATAACCTTCCCCATTTCCTTCTCCGGCGGTCTGCGCTTCACGAGCTTTCCGTATCAGCGTCATCCGGCCGGATCTGAATATTTTTATGATAAAACTTTTTCAGTTAAAAGTAAAACAGACCGTCGATTCCGATCTGTTTTCCGTGTTCCTATTTCATTTCTACTCTTTCCTTCAAAACTCAGGTCCTGACAAAGCCCAGCCCAAGCTTCGATTGATTTGCATTTGCCGCAGAGCGTATCCTCCGTTCTGAGCCGGGCTGTCTATTTCAACAAAGGCAGACTCAGAATAAATTCCGGCGTTCCGCTGGACCCCGGGGCGATTTCATACTCGTCATAGACAACGACAACCTGACGATTTTCATTAATAAAGAATTTCTGATTCGCGCTGAGTCCGGCATATCCACCTTCCTCATCAAAATCGAAGAACGAAGATGGGTTTTCAGCCAGCTGGCGTTCGATCTGGGCGCGGATTTGTTGATCTGCCGCCGCAAGATTCTCCGGGCCTATCGCCTCAGCTAACGTCAGCTCCTGTCCGGTTTCCAAGTCCAGATTGAAGAAATAGCGCTGATCATACCCGCTGGCCATCGTCGTTGTCGTGTCGATCGAGAAGCTCAGCAACGTTCCCTGATTGTAGTGAATATGATAATCGGCATAAAAATCAACTGGATAATACGGCTCCTTCTGACTGGCAGCCTGTTTTTTCAGCGCTTCCGCCTGGCCGCGGGCTTCGGCGGACAGCTGGTTCAGTTCTTCCTCAATCCGCTGATTAATCCGCTTTTCAAATTCCGCATTGCCGCTGTTTTCCACCTTCGGCAGCGTGATGTGGATGACTTCATTCGCATCTTCCTTATCAATCTGCACGCCCGTCACAAGCCGCAGAAATTCGCCGATCACCGGCAGTTTCGCTACATTTTGCGCAAACACCGGCGACACATGCATCATCAGAGTAAAACAAGCCGCCGCGGCCGCAAAGCTGATCAGCCCTTTCATTACCCACCGGGGTTTTTGCGTTTGTTTCTGTCCCTGAGCAATCGCCTGTTTTACCCGTGCGTTCAGCTGGGGCGGAAGCGGTTGATTCTGATATTCCTCTTTGGCCTCTATCCAAGGTTCCTGCATTGTCTACACCTCCTGTTTCAACTGTGTTTTTAATAATTCCAGTCCTTTATAGACCTGAGATTTGATCGTATTGACATTGGTCTGCGTCATGGCCGCGATCTCGTCAAATTTCAGTTCTTCAAAAAAGCGCAGGATGATCACCGTTCGCAGCTTTGGTTCCAAGGCCATCACGGCCTGAAACAAATCGCTGTATTCGATCGGCGATGTATCCTGAGTATACCCCTGATACTCCTGCAGCGATGCCTGACGCTGACGTTGTGTGATCTGTTTGCGGCATGTTCCGTTGGCTTCGTTGATGCAGATCCGCACTAACCATGTCCGGATATATTCCGGCTGTCGAAGCTGGCCGATTTGCGAATACGCCTTGACGATCGTTTCCTGTACGACGTCCAGCGCGGACTGTTCCTCTTTGACAATGGAAAAGGCGATTCTGTACAACATCGCCTGATGTTCCAGAACCGTTTTTTCCAACAGCTCCTTTTTTTCTTCTCTGTTCATGAGCCTGCTCCTTCCGATCTAAAACCAGATTGCCGCCGCGATATCACCTCCGATTTTAGAAAAAGATCTTTTTCCGGGTTTCTACTTAATTAGGTGTTAAACCTGTGGTAAAAGTTGGAATTTCGTTTTCTTTTTTATACGATTTCCAATTTTATGGATGGCTGCGGAAAACAGAAAAACCGGAAACGCTCTTCTATCCGCGATCTTTTCACACTCGCTAAAATGGAAAACCCTCTTTTCCCATGGCGAACATGGCCGGATCCGGAAAAGAGGGGATTCTGTTTCATGCCTGGAGCGGGACATGTTCATCCTGTCCCGGTCTTTTCTGCTCCTGACACAAACGTAATGAATATTTGTTTATCGGAAAGCCTGCCGGCTGCGCATGACCAGAAAGGTCATCATGGCCGGATCGATCAGATTCAACAAGTTAAATGACAGATCGACATGATTCAGAACATTGATCAGGAAAATCGTCGCGCACATCGTCCAATATAAACGCAACCCCAACAAACGTCCCTGCATCAAAAGCGTCAGACACCACAGACTGATCGCCGCGATCCCCAGCATCATCCAGGCCTGACCAAACAAACTCTCAACCGCGATGATGGCATTGTAAATCAGACTCAGCTGCAGCCAGAAACGACAGAATTTACTCATGCTTCCGTTTTCTCCAACAAAACGATGGCCTGGGCCAGCACGCCTTCTTCCCGGCCGACAAAACCGAGCTTCTCCCCGCGCGTCGCCTTGACGTTGACCTGATCCTGCGCGCAATGCAGCGCCTGTGCGATGTTTTGACGCATCAACGGGATATGCGGAGCCATCTTCGGGCGTTCAATCATGATCAGCGCGTCGACGTTGCCGATGCGATAGCCTTTGCTTTCCATTAATTCTGTCACCTGTTCGAGCAGAATCAAAGAACTGATGCCTTTGTATTGCGGATCGGTATCCGGAAAATGCTTTCCCAGATCCCCTTCGCCTAAAGCGCCGATCACCGCTTCCGCGATCGCGTGAAGCAAGGCGTCAGCGTCGGAATGTCCGACTAATCCTTTCGTGTGTTCAATTTCAACGCCGCCTAAAACTAAACGGCGGCCTTCCGCCAACTGATGAATATCGCTGGACTGCCCAATTCTAAACATGTTTTATCCTTCTTTCTTTTGTGTTCTTGAACGCCGATCCCCAGATCAAACCGCGGGTATTTCAGAAATCCATCTTTGATTTTCATCCCTGGGGAATGGGAAACGAATTCTTCTTTCTTTTATTATAAAGAATACGGCGTAAAATCGCATCCTTTCTCTGAAATATTTTATAAGAACTTTTCCTTATTACGTCCTGCGCAGCGGTTAAAAGCTGAGTGTTAAAGATCAGAAAAGCAAATGATCGAAAGAATGTTCTTCACCAGAGACCGCCAGCTCCATTTCAATCTCGTTTGTTCCACCCCTTCTCTATCCCGGAAAAATGGAAAGTCTGCTTGACATAGCAACGAAGCATGCTATACTATAATGGAAAGCAAGCTTTCCATGAATGGAGGAGGTTTATGAAGAACAGACTGGAAGCGCTGCGTAAAGCGCGCGGCATCAAGCAGGAAGAATTGGCAGCCGCCCTGGAAGTTTCCCGGCAGACGATCGGCTCGCTGGAAAACGGCAGGTATAATCCATCAATTTTGTTAGCTTTTAAAATTGCCCGCTATTTTGACGTCAGTATTGAAGATGTTTTCATTGATGAGGAGGAATCAAAATGAAAAAAAGAAACGCACTTCTGCTTGCCGCAGCCGGATTGCTTTTGATTGCCGCTGGTTTTCTTCTGCTTCGCACATCCATTTTTCCCGTTGATAATCTGCCCGCTCTGCCTTATCTTTTGATCGGCGTTGGCTGCGGCGTTTTCGGTCATGGCGCAGGCGCCTGGATCAGCCGTCAAGCTTTAAAAAACGCGCCTGAGATTCAGAAGCAAATCGAAATTGATCAGCGGGATGAACGCAACGTTCAGATCGCCAATCGGGCGAAAGGCAAAGCTTACGACGCGATGATCTATATTTTCGGTGCTTTAATGGTATCGTTTGCGCTGATGAACGCGGATCTCTTTGTCATCCTGTCCTTGGTCGCCGCCTACCTGTGCGTCGTCGGCATTTCGGTTTACTATCGCGTGAAGTTTGACAAAGAAATGTGAAGTTGCTAAACAGTCAGTCAGGCTCACGAAAAATACAGGATTTTTTCAAAATTCACAAGGGAAGCCGGCCACTTCCTTTTTTCTTTTAAATCCGAAACATTTCCGCGGAATTTCGCGTTCTTTCCGCATGGATTGACAGTTTTCTTTCCGCCGACTTTCTGTTATCATGATGGAAAAGGATGTGGGAATCATGAATGGAATCGCCGTGATCGGAACGTCAATGATTGATCTTGTCGTTGTCGGCCGTCAGACTTTTGAAATGGAGCATTGCAACAAAGCGCAGATCGTGCGAAGCTTCGGCGGATCAATGCACAATGTCGCTTATAACTGCGGTTGTTTAGGTCTGGAAACGCATTTTGTCAGCAAGTTCGGGCGCGATGACGCCGGACTGGCAATCGTCAACGAGCTGCAGAAAAAAACATGTTTCGTTTACGGCCCGGTTGTCAATCAAAGCACGCCGGTTTTCATCTCGGCTTCCGATCCGGAAAAAGGGCTGTACTTTTCGTCCATCCAGCCGGAATTTCTCTTCCATGGCGAAGGGGAAGATCTTCCTTACTGCGTCTTGGGAGAATGTGACTGGGGAATCACCGATCAGACCGATCTCACATTCTTAACGACGCTCTTAGCCAAAACGCCGCAGACACGCTGGATTTTCAGCGGTCAGATTCCGCCGGAGGCCACATTGGACAAATGGGAAGGAATCGTGCTCAACCGTGATGAAATGACAGCTTACGCCGGCTCAGTCCCGATGGCGCAGGCTGCGAAAGCGCTGTTGAAAAAAGGCGTCAGCTGGATCATTATTACTTTGGATAAGGATGGCGCGCTGTTAGTAACGCTGGATGGGATTCGCCCGTATCCAGCGGAGAAGGACGGCGCTTATCCGCTGGGCTGCGGCGACGCGTTTTTAAGCGGACTGCTCTTAGGTCTGACGCAAAAGAAACCGATCGAGCATTGTCTGCATCCCGCTTTGGCCGCGGCGGCAATCGTGCTGCAGGAGCCTGCCGCATTGTCAGAAAAGCTATGTCAGCTGAAACCCCGAACCGCTTCCCAACCCCAGTAAATCGGCAGATAAGCCAAGCCAAATGAGAAAGATTGATAAAACTCCGTTTCCTTCAATTTTAATCGCTATCCTTGATTGAAGGTGCGATCAAGGGGATTGAAAACCGGGATTATCCTGCATCTATTCCTTCAGTATGACAAGGTTAGAGGATTAGGACTATCTCCGCCAGAAAAATCAAGAGGTTCACCTCAATTCTGATTGATTAGCGGTAAATCATGACCAATATTTTGTCGATCTTCCACAAAAGAATTGACATCCTGCGGAAATTGAATACAATCAGGGTATAGATTCGATGACAAGAATAAGTAGACGGAAATTTCTGAACCTCACCAGAGAGCCGGATCCAGGTGTAAGCCGGCAGGCAGAATTCCAGCCGAAGTCCTCTTGAAGAAGCCTTCTGAACTGACAGTAAGAAGTGCCGGACGCTGATCCCGTTAAAGACACAGCCCATTGACAGATGGGAAAAGAGCCGGAATTTTCCGGAATCAAGGTGGTACCGCGGTCAAGCCGTCCTTTGTTGGACGGTTTTTTTGTGGATCGAACTGGAAGGAGAGTTTTATGAAAAAATGTTCTAAAAAGAATCTGATCCTGCTGAGCCTGACGTTGTTTTCAATGTTTTTCGGGGCTGGCAATCTGATTTTCCCGCCCTTCCTGGGACAAAATGCCGGGACGCAGAGCCTGCCGGCGTTAATCGGTTTTCTGATCACCGCGGTGGGTTTCCCGGTGCTGGGGATCGCCGTTGTGTCCCGCTTCAATGGTCTGGATGTTCTGGCCCAGAAGGTTCATGCCGGATTCGGACTGTTCTTCGCGGTTTTGATCTACCTGTCGATCGGACCGCTGCTGGCAACGCCGCGGACAGCTACGCTGCCCTTTGAGATGGCGATCCTGCCCTTGCTTCCGGAAGGCAGCTCCCCGCAGCTTTCCCTTCTGTTGTTTACGAGCGTATTTTTCCTGATCGCCTGGCTGCTTTCCCGCAATCCAAGCAAGCTGATCGACCGGCTGGGAAAGCTCCTGACGCCGACGCTGTTAGTGTTGATTGTGGCCGTCTTTGCCGCCGCGCTGCTGCATCCGTTAGGACAGCCGGCCCTGCCGCAGCCCGATTATGCATCCGGGCCGTTAATCAAGGGATTTTTAGAAGGCTACCTGACGATGGACGCGCTGGCAGCCCTCAATTTCGGCATTGTCGTTTCTTTGAACATCCGCGCGCTGGGGATTGACGACGATCAGGAAGTCATGTCCACCAGTATGAAAGCCGGCTGTCTGGCGGGGTTGATTCTGGCCGTGATTTACATCATGTTAACGCTGTTAGGCACTTCCCTTTCCGGCATGCCGATCGGCGCTAACGGTGCGCAGACGCTGACGCTGGCCGTCACTTCGCTGTTTGGCGAAAGCGGCCGCTGGGTCATGGCGTTGATCTTCCTGTTGGCCTGTATGACGACTTGCGTCGGCTTGTTAACCAGCTGCAGCGAATTCTTTTCCTCACTGACGCCGAAAATCAACTATTCTCAATGGTTGTTATTCCTGACGCTGTTCGCGCTGGGCGTTTCCAATTTTGGGTTATCGGCGATTCTGTCGATCTCCGTTCCGGTGCTGAATATGATTTATCCAATGGCGCTGGTTCTGATCCTGCTGGGATTGGGCGATCCTTTATATAAGGATAACCGCCTGATCTATCCATTGACTGTGTTCAGCACGGGTGTCGTCAGCGTTCTGGCTGAGCTGGATACCCTGGGTTTACGAATTCCCGGACTGACCCAGCTGTTGGAAAGTCTGCCGCTGGCCTCGCAGTCACTGAGCTGGATCTGCATCGCAATAGTGATGTTTGGCCTTTCGCTGATTCTGGGCAGAAGAAAGAAAGCAAGGCGTTAACCTTTTTCTAACAATCAGACAGGAAGCGCCATGTTTTATAAATCAGACTTATCTTTCATGGGCAAGCACGTCCTGATATACTACTTTTCTTGATTTCTGTTTCCTATTTTGTCTGTTGTTTTCCCCCAGCTTTCTTCATCCATTACATCACGATAATCACTTTGCCTTCGGTTAGAATTTTGATGCTTGTGCCACTACTGCACAGTGATCTTCCATATCCAGTTATCACCCTGGCAGGTTGTGTTAAAAAAAGCTGATTTTCCCCGATCATCCGGAAGTCAGCTTTTCGTTTTCCTATTCGCAAAAAGGCAGTTCAGGCAGGCCGCTGCCGCTTATTCCTCGTCGTTTTTCAACAGGATTCCGCCGACGTTGACGCGGAAAGTCTGAAAGGCGGCCCACTTCACCGGCGCTTCGGCAAATACGGCCACCGCCGCGTCCAGTACCGCTTTGAGATCCCAGGCGATGAAGTCCAGATATCCACAATTCAATCCGGAAGCCCCGCCCAGCCAGGCTGCGGCGTCCATCCCGGCCCTTTCGCTGATCTTCGCTTCCAATTCATCGCGGAAATCCAGGATCGCTTTCGCCCGGTCTTCCCCCTGAAACCCGTCGATCGGATAATAGAAGAAGCCGGCGGCGATGCCGTCCTTATGCAGATCATCAACCGCCTGCGTTATCCCACGCAAATACTGCTGGATCAGCACCGGGCAGCATGTCGAACCGGCCGTCACATCCCCACGCACCTGTTCCTGGCGTTTCTCGTCCGGCTCCATCCGATATGCAGTGTAGCTCTTCAGTACACGCGCCGGATCGCGGCTGAGATCCAGCCCCATCTCACGCAAAGCCTCCGGCAGTTCCGCCAGTGTTATCCCCGCATCACTTTGCGGCTGCGAGTACAGCTTGACCTCGTCAATCACCGACATCGCGGCAATCTCGCCCAATGTCTGATCAATGAAAACAGACAAAATCCACCAGACCTGATTTTCATTTTCCGCCATAAGCTCTGCCAGTGCCGGGCAGCAGACCGCCAGCGACACCGTTTTTTCAGTGTGCTCTGTAATCCACACCTGCACTTCGTCCGCCGAAAGCTCCCGGCCCGCGATCCGCAGCGCCGCTTTGAGCGCAGGCTGGCGGCCGATCATCACATTCCAGCGTTTTTTCAAGCTCTCCGGCATCTGCTTCTGATAATAATCCAGCGCTATCAAGCGTACCCGGTCGCCCTCAGGCGTCAATATCAGATCATAACGATCCTGATTGCATCCCAACTCAAAGGCGATCTCTGAAAATGCCGGATGAAGCAGCCGGGTTGTCTGATTGATGATTTCCTCACCCTCAACCCGATTGCGCCTCCGCACCCGCAGCACCTGTTCTTCACGCTCAAACAGCTGCCAGCTCTCCTGCACCCGCTGCCGAAACGGCTTCTCAAAGCGCGGTAAAGCTAAGCGTCTGCGGCAATCTTCGATCAACGCCAGCGTATCCTCATCGCCCGGCCGGGCGTTTAGTGCCCGTTCAAAATAGGTCAGCGCCGGGCCTTCCTGATCAAGATAATAATAGGCGTAAGCCATCCGGAAATTCCAGGTATGCTCCTTTCCCAACGGTTCTTCGACCCTCTTTAACAGCTGGATCGCTTTCTCAAAATTTGCCCGGTCATTCACGTCCGCGGCATTATTATACGCTTTCGCCAGTTCGCTGATCAGTTCAGGCGTGAGCTTTGCCTCTTCCAGCGCTTCGATGGCATCAATGATTTGGGTGTATTGTCCGTTTTCGTTCCAGAGTTCGATCTGTTTCCACAATTCCATTTCTGATTTCCTCCCTGAGATCAGCGCGGCTGACCCACATTCCACATTCAAGTTGATTTCTTTCTTACAATCCATTCAAGGGTTCATCCTTTTCCCCGCTGAAGCGCATACACCCCCGGCCGGCAGCTTTGGCCTGATACAAAGCCTGATCGGCATGGTACCAGAGCTGATCAAACTGTTGTCCCTGCTCCGGGAACCGGGCGGCGCCCAGACTGGCGCTGACAGGAATCGTCAGCCCTTTCTGTTTTCGAAGCGTTTCCCAGACACTCATCAGCCGGTTGGTTTCCTCTATGATCCCCGTGGTGGAAAGCGGATTGATTTGATCCCGGTCCGATCTGAGATAGAGGATGAATTCATCGCCGCCGATCCGTCCGCTTAAGGCGTCAGGAAAAACGGCGAGGATCGCCTGGCCCAGCGTTTCCAGCACCTGATCGCCCAGCGGATGTCCCATCGTATCATTGATCTGCTTAAACCAGTCGATATCCAGCATGATCATGACGCCCGGGCGGCCTTCCTGCATCGCCGCGCTGATCTGCACTTCAACCCACCGGCGGTTCAGCAGCCGCGTCAGCGAATCATGCCGGGCATTGTATTCCATCCGGCGGTAAGATTCCTCCAGCGCACGTGTTTTCTCTTCCACCAGCTGTTTCAGCTGACGGTTGGATTGTTCCATCAGACGGTGCGGAAAAAATTCATCCGTCCCCTGTTCCGGATCAGGAACCGACTGATGTACATGCAGAACCCGCCATTGATTGCCCATCTGACGCAAAAGTATTGTAAAGCGGAACCGGCCGATGAATTCCAGCGGATTCTCGGTCTGTTCCCGAACCCGCAGCTCGCCGATCACAAGCGTGCAGTCGGCGCTGACCGGCTGACTTTGATACCACTGATCCTCAATGATAAACGCCGTTGTCCGCGCGCTGATTTCCGCGGCGATCTTCTGCACGAACATCTCAAAACTGCGGCTGACCTCATGTTCGCCGGTACCGATGATTGTCGTTTCCGGCAGAAAACAATGATCCAATAAAGTATAATTTTGTTTTTCCAGATATTCATGCCAGAGATACCGGCAAAAAGTTTCGGGGGAAGGCAGATTTTCCATGCGATCAACTCCTTGATTTTTCAGCCTTGCTTACAAACATGTTTCATCCGGTCGACCGGGCAATGAAATTCCCGGCCTGTCGTTCGGTATATCCTGAAATTTTATCGCTTCTGTGCGTTTTCAAAAACTTGTTTTGTTCGATTTTTGAATCAGCTGTTTCTATTATAACGAACTTCCGGATAAATGTCTTTAACGAGAACGGTAAATCCGGCGCTGCCCGCCGGCTTCCGGATCTGCCCGGGGTAAATCAGGCTCGGCCTGCCAACTTCCCGATGCCGCTTCCGCAACTTTCAAGGGAAAGCGAGAAATGGACAGTTTCCGCTTTTTAAGCTACAATCAGTACCAGGAGATGAGCGAGATGTCAAATTCCCGGATTTCGATTTTCTGGGCGACGCTGCGGCATGGGCTGCAGATGCTGGGACTGCTTTGCGCCGCGACGGTTGTCGGCCTGGTATTCCGCCAGCTGGGTTTCCCGGAAACCAATATCGTCCTGTTATACCTGCTCGCCGTGCTGCTGACGGCCTGGATCACCCGCGGCTACGGTTACGGCGTCCTGGCGTCGTTAGCCGCCACGCTGATCTTCAATTACTTTTTCACAGCTCCCTACTGGTCGCTGTCCGTCGATGATCCAAGCTACTGGATCACGTTTGTGATCATGACCGTCACCGCCTTCATCACCAGCGCTCTGACTTCCAAAGCCAAGCTCAGCGCCCGGCGCGCGATGCAGCGGGAACAGGAGATCAAAACCTACTATACGCTCAGCCGAAGGCTGAACGAAGAAATTGAATTACCCCAGATCGCACGGCTGGCTGCTGAGGTTCTTTCCAACGCCTTGAACACGGAAATCAGCTGTCTGTGCCTGAACGAAAGCGAACAGCCGGCATCGCTTTACCGCGCTCTGCCGGGGCAAAGCGCCCTTTCCCTGCCCTGCGGCGGTCTGACGGCCGGGAAGGAAAGCCGCGAAACTGATCAAAGCGAAAAAACCGTCAGTCTGCCGTTACAGAACAAAGGGGTGCAGCTGGCCGTTTTGCGGATACCGGCGGAAACCATGAATTCGATGAGCGAATCGGACCGGCAGCTGCTTCAATCGTTAAGCGAAATGATCACGCTGGCGATGGATCGCTTCCGCGCCGCAAGACAGAAAATCCGCTCGGAAGAAGAAGCGGCCCAGGAACGGTATCGAAGCAATCTGCTGCGGGCGATCTCCCACGATTTGCGCACCCCGCTCTCAGCGATCATGGGCACCTCGGAAATGATTCTCGGCATGAGCGAAAACGACGATCCGCGCCGCGCTCTGGCATGGGATATCTATCAGGACGCCGACTGGCTGCACTCCCTGGTGGAAAACATTCTCAGTCTGACCCGCATTCAGGATGGGCATCTGAATTTGCATCTGGAAAAAGAAGCGGCGGAGGAAATCATCGCTTCCGCTCTCGATCACATTGCCAAGCGGGCGCCGCAGCGGATGATCAACGTTTCCATTCCGAATGAAGTGCTGATGATTCCGATGGACGGCAAATTGATCCAGCAGGTTTTGATCAATCTGCTCGACAATGCCTTGAAGCATACTCAGCCGCAGGATGAAATTACGCTGACGCTGCGGCGTGATCAGAACGAGGCTGTTTTCACAGTCCGGGATGGGGGCGAGGGTATCGCGGACAAAGACCTCGCGCATATTTTCCAGACTTTTTACACGACGCGCACCCGTCAGGCGGACGCGCAGCATGGCATCGGCCTGGGCTTGACAATCTGCGAATCTATCGTCAAGGCCCATCACGGCACGATCAGCGCCCGCAACCGCACGGATTGTTGCGGCGCGGAATTTACATTCCGGCTGCCTTTGGAGGAATCACAATGAACAAGTTTACAACCCGGATCCTGATCGTCGAGGACGATCCGCAGATTCGTAATTTTATCAGTTATGTCTTGAGCGCCGAAGGCTTTGCCAGCGACAATGCCGCAACGGCGCAGAGCGCGATGACGCTGCTGGCGGCGAATGTTTATGATTTAATGCTGCTGGATCTGGGACTGCCGGATTATGACGGCATGGATGTCATCCGCAAGGTGCGTGAATGGTCGGAAATCCCGATTCTGGTCGTTTCCGCCCGTGATCAGGATCAGGAAAAAGCCCAGGCGCTGGATCTGGGGGCCGACGATTATCTGACCAAGCCGTTTTCCACTACCGAGCTGATGGCGCGGATCCGGGTAGCGATCCGGCATGCGTTCCGCCAAAACACAGCGGCGGTCCAGAAGGTGCTGACGGTCCGCGAGCTGTCGCTGGATCTGGAAAAACGCCAGGTCACACTGCGAGGCCAGCCGCTGCACCTGACGCCGATGGAATACAATCTGCTGAGCCTGTTTCTGCGCAACAGCGGCAAGGTCTTAACGACCCGCTATCTGATCAGCTCGATCTGGGGCAGCGGATATGGTGAGGATACGCAGGCACTGCGGGCCTTAATGGCCGGGCTGCGGCGCAAGATTGAGGAAAATCCCGCGAAGCCCCGCTACATCGTCACCGAAATCGGCGTCGGCTACCGGCTGGTGGATCAGGACATGCAGAAAGGATAAAAAACAATGCAGAAAATACAAACACAGGAAGCGCTGGCCGCGCTGAAAAATGGTGAAATCCTGTTGACCCGGCAGGCGGATCAGGTGCAGTTTTACGCGCTGGTGAACGGGCGGGTCCGGATTCAGAATTCCAACAGCCGCTTCACGTTAAGCATCGAGGAATGGCAGGCCTTGTTCTTCAAAGAGGAATTCTGGCTTTATGAGCCGGTGGAAACGAGCGAGATCTCGTTGGAAAAAGACGCCGAATATTACGGCTGGAATCATAAATAATTCAACTTTCAAAGCAACAGTTCGACACAAGAGCTGGTCATAACGAAATGCCTGATTGAACACGCCGCAGGAAATCATCCGGCGTTGTTGCGGTGCGTGAAAAGTCCGTCATGTCCGGTTGGACGCACTTTCCGGCAAATTCAGAAAAACGCGCCTTTAAAACGAGCGCAAAGAAAGTGGTCGATCAGGACTGCATCAAGGCCGCTGGAAACGAAATGGATCGTTTCCGGCGGTCTTTTTTCATCCAGCTTATCCCCAGCGGCTTTGCTTTTTAAAGCATAATGTAAAAATCGCCATCAAAACCACCCGTAAAACGGGTGGTATCCTCTGGCCCTATAAGGGCCTTTTGT
>NZ_JADNPO010000020.1:0-48972 GCF_015558105.1 Holdemania sp. 1001095H_141210_F2 | reverse complement strand
TTTCATATTCAGGAGCCTCCTAATATTAATATTGCGGAAAATCAGGAAAAGCCCCTTAAAAGAATTGAAATTTGTAAAAATACTTTTTTGAATTAATCTTTCTGAGCTTATTATAACTCAGTACCGTTTTATTTTCAATTTCCTCTTTATATCTTTTATTCTTTTCATTTATTAAAATCTACAGCGTTTTTAAGTTATATTTTTTTCATATAATCTATTATCTAAAGCTAAAAACCAGACAAATCCGTAATTTCGCCGAGGCGTTTTCCGAATCTGTCTGGTTTTTCCTTTTTATCTTAAGTTCAAGCTATTCCCCGCCTTGATTCAGCGGCCGGAACAGTATAAACTCATTTCCTGTTTCATCCTTGACCTGTTTTGGACACAGCCCGAAAACAGACTGCGGCAGACCGCTGATCAGAAAATCCTCCGGCGTGCCCGTGAACACCCGATTCCCCTGATCCAGTACACAGACCTGATCGGCCAGTTCAACGGCATCCGCCAGCTCATGCAGAATCAAAACCACCGTTTTGCCTTCCGCCTTCATCCGGCGCAAAAGCGCATAGACAACACGGCGGTATTCCATGTCCAAACTGGCCGTGGGTTCGTCCAACAGCACCACCGGCGTATCCTGCGCCAACAGCATTGCAAAGTAAGCCAGCTGGCGTTCGCCGCCGGAACAGTGACAGACTAAATCCTCCGCATGCGCCGCAATCTCGGCCTGTTCCATAGCCCGCTGCACTTTCTGTTCATCCGCAGCGCTTAACTGTCCGCCCCATCCCAGATAAGGCTGACGGCCGTAACCCGTCAACGTGCGCACGGTGATCGGCGGCCGCGGCAGTATTTGCGGCAGCAGTGCGATCCGGCGGGATCGTTCCTGCGGGGTCAGAGAGCGCAGCGAACAGCCGTCCAGCGTCACCTGACCGCGCCAGCGGGTCTGCGTCATCGCCAGGCATCGCAAGAGCGACGTCTTACCGCTGCCGTTGCGCCCCAGCAGCACCGTGATCTGACCCGCTTCCGCTTGAAAATCAACCTGCTTGAGAATGGTTTTAGATCCCAGCCGCAGGCTGATCTGCTGGGCCCTAAGCATAACGCCCCCGTCGCTGGAACAGGATAAACAGGAAGAACGGCGCGCCCAACAGCGCCATCAGAATCCCCGCCGGCAATTCCGCCGGGGAAAAGAGCGTCCGTCCCGCTAAGTCCGACAGCACGACTAAATTCGCGCCCAACAGCGCGGTCACCGGCACCAGAATCCGCAGGTCATGACCCGCCAGCTTCCGCGCCAGATGCGGCACGATCAAGCCGACAAACCCCAGCAGCCCGGCATACGTAACTACTGCCGCGCACAGCGCGCTGGCCAGAATCAGACAGATCACCCGCAGCGCTTTGACCTTTACGCCTAACGTAGCGGCCAGCTCATCACCCAGACACAACAGATTCAACTGCGGTGCTAATCCCCAGGCAAGACCCGTTCCCACCCCGATCATGATTGCGGGGAAAACCAGATCCGCCCCCTGAACGCCGGAAAATCCGCCGATCGAAAACGCCGAATACGACGCCAGGGCATCGGGAACCAGCTGTGAAAGAAAAGAGATCCCGGCGCTGAGCAGCGAGCTGACTGCGACCCCGGCCAGCAGCACCGTCGACTTGGACTGATGTCCGCCCGCGCTCACCGAAATTCCCAACACCAGAAATGTCGTGAACAACGCGCCCGCAAACGCCGCCAGCGGCAGAACCGCAAACGCCATCGGGAACAGGCAAAGCAGAACCATGACCGCAAAGCCCGCGCCGGAATTCACGCCGATGATATTCGGCGAACACAGATAGTTACCCGTTGCGCTTTGAAGCAGAAGACCGGAGACCGCCAGCCCCACGCCGGCCAGCACAGCCCCGGCAACCCGCGGCAGCCGCAGCTGCAGCACGATCAGCCGCACCGTCGGATCGCCGCCGTCCGTAAAGACGGCGATCACCTCATCCAGCGGAAACCGGGCGCTGCCCAGCGCCAGTCCGCTCAGTCCCAGCACCGCTAACAGCAGAAAGAGAAACGGTATCAGAACCCGTTTCTTCTTGATCTTCATGAAAAGCTCTCCGGATACAACAGGCCGGCTAATACGCGGTAGGCTTCAGCCCAGCGGGCATTGGGCTTATAATGAAACAAGTCTTTGGACAAATAGGTGCAGCGGCCGTTTTTCACCGCTTCCAGATCACGCCAGCCACTTTCCTGAAGCAGGCTGTCCATATAAGCCCGGGCCGCTTCTTCATTGCCCTGGGGAACGATCAGGATCACATCCGGCTGATTCAGCAGAATGCTTTCCAACGCCAGTCCCTCCGACAATGCGCCGGCTTCATCCGCGATGTTGACCGCGCCCAGTTCCTCCAGCATGCCGCCGACGAAGTGATCCTTCGCCGTTTTCGCCTTTGTCGCGGAATAGCCTGAGCCCGCCCGGATAAATAAGACCGAGACCGGTTCCTGGCCCCAGCGGGCCTGCGTCACTTCCGCCAGCAGCGTCTCGATTTCCTGCTGAACGTTGAGTCCGTAGGTCTTATAGGCCTCAGTATTCCCGGTGATCTGCGTGAATAATTTTAATAAGGAAAGATAATCCGCAAAGCTTTCCTCTTTCAAGGCCGCGCATGGAATCCCATAGCCGCTTAACTGACCGCACAGCTCAGCCTGCGCGCCCATATCCGCCGAAGCGATCACGAAGTCCGGCTGCTGGGCAATCAGCTGCTCCGCGTCGATCTTTAACCCGGCGCCATCATCCACCAGCGGCGTCTCGGCGTTGACAAATCCGCGCTTCACGCTGTCGCCGACCGTTACCGCGACGTCCCCGCCCGCCAGCTGCCACAGCTCGGCATACGAGGAAAACAACACCGCCGGCCGTTGCGGGGCCTGGGACAACGTGATTTCCCGATCCAGCGCGTCGGTAAAGGTCAGCGGATAGCTTGCGGCCGCCGCGTTTTCTTCCGGCTGCGGTGTCGCCGCCGGCGTCGTTTGACAGCCGGCCATCGCCGCCAGGATCATCAGCGCAGCCAGAACCTTGGCCGCTTTGTTTTTCACTTTAAATTCAGACAAAAAAATGTCCGGTTTTCTGCTCATCTTCAATCCTCCTGATTTCATCATTTCTCCGGCGTATCGCAGCCGGAAAAACGCAGTCCCTGCGGACTGCGGCAGTCCGCTCCCTCGGATCCTTTTCAAATCCGGGAAGCCTGCCTGATCGTTGAAACGCAACGATCACGCTAACATTCGATCGTCAAGATTGAACGTCAGCTGACTCACGAAGATTATTTTAAAGCCCTCGCCCGACATTGCGGTATGGCAAATCTCAATTCGTAAGCGAAACGAGCGTTGCCGCTCGTCTTTTAGTATTTTATTGTCTATCCGTTGAATCCCGTTTCTTCCGTGAATGAAAGAAACAATTCCTGAAAAGCTGGACAGCTGCCCAGTTCCAGATCGGAGATCGTCACGGACAGCGCGGGATAAGCCGCCGTCCAGCTCCGGCTTTCCTGCCGGACTTCCTGAGCGTGATGACCCGCACACAACATCAGAAAATTCAATTCAACCCGCCGGGCTCCGCTTTGATTCCATTTTTCCAGCAGCTCGCTTAAGCTTGGTCCGCCATGCAGCAGCGCGATCGACAGATCATCGCGGCCCGCTGATTTCAGCTGTGTCTGCAGCGCGGCATAAGCCGAATTCGCTCCCTGCGCACAGCCATGTCCCAACAAAACCCGGGTCAGCCCTGGCTCGGCGGGAAACAGCGCGTCCAGCGTCTGAGCGCAAGCCTGACTTCTTGAACAGAGCAGCGGGGGAATCAGAATCAGCTGATCAAAATCAGCCCGCCGTTGTTCCACCTGGCTTCGCAGCTTATCCCACTCTGCGCCTTCCGCTAACAACAGACTGTTCACTGCCACGCGCCGGCAGCCTTGTTCTGCAAGCTGGCTCAGCGCCTCGCCGACTAACGGCAGCAGTTTTCCCTGTGCTGCCAGATGCGCCTGAATCCGCGGACTGGTCAGTGCCAACGCGTTAGGAAGCCGGGGAAATTGCTGAACCGCGGCCTGATGCACAGCGGCGAAGCAGCGCTCAAAACGCTGCGGATCGGCGGTTCCAAACGCCGCGCTTACCCAACCGTCAAGCATGATCAAACTAGCACTTCGCTCCGCCGACAACCGTCTTCTTCAGGATGCTGTCCTTGTCGATCGAACCGTTAAGCAGCTTGTCTTCCACATAATCGAAGCCTAAGCGCGCGATCGTATCGGCAAAGCGTTCGCCGGTAATCCCTTCATCGCGATAGAACAGGATCGCCCGTTCAACTAACGCCAGCACTTCTTCCTCGCTCGTGAAGATCCGCGACAGCGGTTTGCCTTCCGCGACCTTCTTGCCCCAGCGGCCGCCGATGTAAACTTTATAACCGTAGGTGCTTTCTTCAATCGCCTTGAACGGACACTTGGATACGCATCGTCCGCAATGATTGCACAGGTCGGCGTCGATCTGAAGCTTGCCGTCGACCATCTTCGCAGCCCCAATCGGACAGGTTTTTTCAATCTGACAGACCTGACAGCCGCGGCACTTCGCCATGTTGATCTCCGGGATCCGCTGGCCGACGATGCCTAAATCGTTCAGATTCGGCTTGACGCAGTTGTTCGGGCAGCCGCCGACCGCCAGCTTAAACTTATGCGGCAGCACGACGTCATGATAGCCGATATAAAACAGATCGTGTAATTTCTGACTTAACTGGAACGTGTCGATCAGACCATATTGGCAGGTTGTGCCCTTGCAGGAAACAACCGGACGAACCTTCGATCCCGTACCGCCGGTTTCCAGCCCGGCGTCGTTTAAGAACGTCATCAGCGCGTCCAGATTCGCGTAAGGAACACCCTGGACTTCTAACGTCAGACGCGTCGTCATCGTGACTTCGCCGGTTCCAAACAGCTCAGCCGCTTCGGCGATCTTGCGCTGTTCCTCGCTGGTGATCTTGCCGTTGCGGGTGATCACGCGGACGTTGAAGCGATCCGGATAACGTTTATCCTGTAAACAGCCCAAGCCCTTGACGCGTTTGATTTCATCCGGCGGAATCGCCGCCCCGGCAAACTGCACCTTCACTTCATTCATCGTGACGCCGCCTTCCAGGACGACCGTCTGGGTATAGCCGAAGTGACGCAGCCGGTTCTGAAGCAGATACGCGCGGCGGCCGCGGTTGCAGACCAACAACAGTTTGGCATCAAGATCAAGACCTTCGATCGGGCCGTTGACCTGAGCCAGATCCACCCATTTTGCGCCGGCGATCGTCGGCTTCGGCAGCACGTCGACAACCTGATAGTCCTTTGCGGCTCCATTGGCATAGTCCGCCGGCGTCATCGACATCATCGCACCGGACAGCTTATTTTCCAAGACCAGGCAAGCCTGGACAAACGGATGTATCGCGGTGGAGAACGGCGGTGCGTAGGAATAGTCCAGACTGTTGAACGCTTCCAGCGTCATGCCCGCGGCAATGCCCGTTACGGCGATGTCGACCATTTTATCGACGGCGCTGCCCAGCACCTGGATGCCCAGAAGCTGATGCGTCGAACGATCGGCGATTAATTTTGTCATAAAGAAGGAAGAGCCTGGATAATAGTGTGCTTTATCATCGCTGGCGCAGACCACCGTGACCGGTTCATAGCCGGCTTCCCGGGCCTGCGCTTCCGTCAGACCGGTGCGGCCGGCGTTAAAGCCTTCGCCCAAGCGCACGACGCCGGTGCCCAGACAGCCGCCGTATGGCGTTTCCGTTCCAGTCATCGTACAGGCTAAAGCCCGCGCGGTAATGTTGGCCGTCGATCCCATCGCCGACCACTGAGGCTGATGGGTCTGTTGGTTTCTCACCAGCGCGCAGTCGCCGGCGGCATAGACGTCAGGAATGTTGGTGCGCATCATTTCATCCACGACAATCGCGCCCTTTTCCATGGCCAGACCGCTGCCGTTCAGGAACGTGGTCGCCGGCCGGATGCCGATCGCCAGCACGACCAGATCCGCGCCGATCCGGCTGCCGCCGGCCAGTACGCCGTCCGCCCGTTCCGTACCGGTGATCTCGCTTAATGGTGTTCCGGTCAAAACCCGGATGCCATTCTGGCGCAGACGCCGGCGGGCATATCCCGCCATTTCCGGATCGAAAATCTTCGGCAGAATCTGATCCGCCGCATCGATCACGGTGACAGCCAGACCCTGAGCCTGTAAATTCTCCGCAATTTCCAAGCCGATGAAGCCCGCGCCCATCACGACGGCGCTGCGGCAATGCCGGTCCTGAACGTAAGCCCGCAAAGCGATCGCGTCATCCGGAGTCCGCATCGTAAAGACGCCCGGCAGCCGGATGCCTTCCACCTGCGGAACAAACGGCGTCGCGCCGGTCGCGATGACCAGCTTATCATAGCTCTCCAGCCAGGTCTGTCCCTGGCACAGCGCCGTGACGGTTTTCGCCTGGAAATTGACGCTTGTCACTTCGCAGCGGGTCACGACCTCCACGCCCGTCAGTCCCGTATATTTTTCCGGGGTATTGACGATCAATTCCTCCCGGCTTTCAATCATCCCTCCGACATAATACGGAAGACCGCATCCAGCGTAGGAAATATCCGCGCTCTGCGTCAGAATTTTTACTTCCGCGCCGCGGTTTTGGCGTTTGATCTTGGCCGCCGCCTTGGTCCCTGCCGCAACGCCGCCGATCACTAATACTTTCATACCCAGCTCCTCCTTATCAGACTGTGATTTTGTACAATCATTGAACAGTCTCTCACGTTGTAAAATTATAGCACAGGGGCTATAATAAAAGAAAATTGTTAATACTTATCTGTTGATTCGTTTTTCTTATGAGGTGAACCCATGATTGATTATCGGATCCCAACCTTTTTAGCGCTTTATGAACTGATGAATTACCGCCGCACCGCCGAGCAGCTCAAACTCAGCCAGCCTGCCGTCACTCAGCAGATTCATGCGCTGGAAGGGGAATATGGCTGCCGGCTGTTCACTTATGACGGAAGCCGTCTGTACCGCACCCCGGAAGCGGAAAAGCTGGCGCAGTATGCCCGCGCCGCCGTGTATAACGACCAACGGATGCGCCAGGAACTGTCCGCTCCCAAAATTCTGACCCTCCGCCTCGGCGCAACCAAAACGATCGGCGAATTCATCATCGGCGAGGATCTCTGCCGCTTTCTCAAACGGCCTGACCGCACTCTTGAAATCGTGGTGGAAAACACACGCGAACTGCTTCACCGTCTGGATCAGGAGGAGCTGGACTTCGCGTTGGTGGAGGGCAGCTTCGATAAAAGCCGTTACGGCTACCGGCGCTTTCAATCCGCTCCGTTTGTCGGGCTGTGTCATCGCGATCATCCCTTTGCGAGCAGAAAAGTCACCGGTGAAGCCCTGGCCGATCAAAGCGTCATCCTGCGCGAAGCGGGCTCCGGAACGCGCGCGATCTTTGAGAAATCATTGCAGGAGAGCGGGTATTCACTGGATAAAATCGGACGGATCATCTGCGTCAACAATTTTGCCCTGATCGTGCGGATGGTGAGTGAAAACCTCGGCGTTTCCTTCGCCTATTCCGCCGTTGCCGCAGGTCATCCCGAGCTGACGACCTTCTCGCTGGAAGGCTTGAGCGAACAGCGGGAGTTTAATTTTGTGTATTTAAACGGGACGCACGCCGATCAGCTGATCGACGAGATCTTCCCGAATTCTTCTTGCCAACAGAATGATTATGAAAGAGGTGGGTTATGAATTATCGGAAAATGAGCGAAGCCGACGCCCGGCTGATCGAACAGTGGCGTTATCCTGGCGAATACGCAATCTATGATGAACCCCGGTTCTCAGAAATTCCCGCCAGTCAGCGCGAGCATTTCATCAGCTTCTTTGAACAGGATCAGCTGATCGGCTTTGTTAATTTATTGGAGGAAGAAACGGAGGTTTTTTTCGGTATCGGCGTTCATCCGCAGGCTTGTTCCCGCGGCGTCGGCACGGCGATCACCCGCGAAGCGATTGCGATTGCCAAACAACGCTGGCCGCACAAGCCTTTGTATCTGGAAGTCAGGACGTGGAATCAGCGGGCTGTGGCTTGTTATGAAAGGGCAGGTTTTGTCATTACCAAAAAAGTCCAGCTGACGACTCAGTTGGGACCTGGGCTTTTCTATCACATGGAAACCAACCGGCCGGATGAATCCATCAGGGATACTGCCGCTAAATCATCGAAGTGATGAATCCTCGGCGCCCGCCAATCGGTTCATAAGTACTTTTACATGATTCCCATTACGAAAATAGCCGGGCAGCAGATCACAGGTCAACCGGCTGGACTATACATTGGATAAAATCATTCTCTTCGATTTAATTATCGTCAATTAGATCACTTTATAATAGAGCTTCATTCTAAACAGATTATAGAAAAGAATATCGAAGGACAATTCGTAAATTATCAGTTATAAAAGAAATAATTCACTTCATTTTTTATCAGATAGAACTGATAAAATAATACACCCCTTAGATATTTCAGGGTATAATTTAAAAATATTTCATTGCCGATTATGGAATTCGCGAAGCAATCTATGACGGAAATCTTAAAGATATCAATTTAATTCTGGAGAATATTGTTTGTATGGAATTGCTGCGCCGGGTTATACTGTGACCGTAGGCCGAGCCGCAGAAAAAGAAGTCGATTTTATCTGTGATAAAAAAGGTTCAAGATTGTATATTCAAGTTACATATCGTTTGGCTTCTGAGGAAACAATCCAACGTGAATTCAGCGTCTATGATTTGATCCGTGATCACTATTCAAAATACATAGTTTCTATGGATGAATTGAATTTGAGCAGGAACAGCATCAAGCACCAGAATATTCGTGACTTTCTCTTAACCGAAAATTGGGAATAAGAATTCAATTTCATCAAGGATTTACACTCTCGGCTTTCAAAGCAATACTGTCTGTTAATGTTCATTGTTGAAAGTGATACTTGTTTTCTGTCAGTCTTGTCACATCCTTTTTAATTTTTAATATTCATCCTCAAGTAAAAAATCCGCCAAATGCACAATTTTAACACCGTTGATATTTCCGGCAGCCAGTTCGTCCAGCGTTACCACATATTTTGGGTAGTGGTCTTTAATTTCAAGGAGATTGGCAACCTCCCGATCAGATTCCTCCGGCAGTCTGCGGCACACCTGAACGTAAATCCGTTCATCACGACGCACCGCTACGAAATCGATCTCTCTTGTTTCATTTTTGCCAATATAAACATCATAGCCTTTTCGCCGTAGTTCAAAGTAAACGATGTTTTCGAGCATGGCTGCAATAGACTTAGGGTTAAAGCCCATTATGCAGTATTTGAGAGAAGAATCGGCAAGATAAAATTTCTCCTGCGTTTTCAGTACAGATTTTCCCTGTAAATCGTATCTCTGGCAGCGATAAATTACAAAAGCCTTTTCCAGCCAATTCAGATAGTTGTAAACCGCTTCAACAGACAGGGAACGCCCCTTGCTTTTCAGAAACTTCACGATTGCATTCGCAGAAAAGGTTTTTCCTACATTTTCAACAATATAGCGAACAACACGGTTGAACAAATCAAAATTCGCTATATTGTGCCGTTTTGTAATATCGCTTGTTATGACAGAGTTGTAAATGCCCTCTACGATCTGATAAGCAGCACGCTCGTCAAAGCTGCCGAGTGCAACAATGGGGAAACCACCCAACCGGATATATTCATTCAAAAGTTCTCTCGTTGAAAGACCGCTTTGTTTTTTAAACTCCAAATACTCTGCAAAAGACAAGGTATAAACCGGAATAGAAATATATCGCCCTGTCAGATAAGTTGAAATTTCGCTGGACATCAATTTCGAATTGGAACCGGTTACATAAATATCGGTATCGGTATTTTCAAGCAGACTGTTCACCGCTTTTTCCCAACCGTCGATTTCCTGCACTTCATCAAGAAGAAGGTAATATCGTCCGCCGCTATTCATCTGCGCCTTGATGCCTTCATAAATATTTTTATCCGTCATACCGTCGTCAAAATCCTCCGGGGTATAACACATGCTGATAATGTGATCTGCGGCAACGCCGTTGTTCTGCAGGTCATCCCGCAGCATTTCTAAAATAGTGGATTTTCCGCAGCGTCGGATGCCGGCCAGTATTTTTACAAGCGGTACATCACGGTAGGTTTTCAGCAGTTCCATATACTGCGATCTTATAATCATCATATTGCTCCCCTGTTTATCACGAATAGTATAACCAAAAAACTTCGATTTAGTAAATAGTTTTTACCGTAAAACCGTAAAAACTTTAGAATATTCTTTACTTTTTCGTTTTAAAATAAATTTATTTTCATTGAAAAACGGCACAGGTGATCTTCGTGTGTTGTCATCCTAGAGATACGTTTTTGTGTATGGGTTGGATTTGACGCTTACCTTAGATGTGTTGATTACCCATTTCCGAGTAAGAGCCTTTAAAGTCTCTTTCAGCTTTTTCTTTGCATTTTCTTTTTATTTATTTTGATTCTTTTCGCTCTTTTTTCACTCATTTTTCCTGATGTTCAAAAGTATATCAATCCTTTTAAGCATGAAAAAGCCACCATGATCATTACTGAAAACTCAGTGTATCAGGTGGTTTCATTAAAAATATAAGCTACATTCTAGTCTTGTAGCATAAGACCTTGAGAGAATGATGCTCGATCCCGCTGAGCTACGGTTGCGTTAGCGAAAAACCACGCCCTCATGCTTACGCTTGTTATTCCTCGCCATAGGTCCGGCCGGGAAGCATCGTTTTCATCGGTACGTTATCGGTTGTTTCAATCAGCTTTTTCAACAGCCAATCCTTCATCTTTGCGATTTCCGCGCTGTAACGCTTGTCGTCGACGACGTTCTTTTCCTCAAACGGATCCTGACTTAAATCATAGAATTCATCTTTTTCAAACAGCCGATAGACATATTTATAGCGCGGGCCGCGAACCATGAACGCCTTTGTGTGCTCCGGCATTCGGGTCTGCACTTCCAGACGCGGCCAGTAAATTGACTCCCGGCCGGTGTAGCCCTCCATCGCCTGTTTTTCACCTTTGATTCGGCCACCTTCACTTAAGACGTATTCATGCAGCTCAACATCCCCCTGAAACAAAGAGGTCAGCGATTTTCCAAACTGCGTATAGTCCAGCTCATAGCCCATCAGCTCCGCAACCGTCTGCGGCATATCGTTCAACTCCACCATCGCAGAACAAGTCCGTGCCTGATACGGGGTACCCTTGGCGGGACGGATCATGCATGGAATATGCACAAGACAATCCTCAAACGTATTCTGAGTTTTCTCCACCAGCCCATAATCCCCCGTGAAATCGCCATGATCCGCAAACGCGATCACATGCGTATCATCGTAATAGCCTTCCGCTTTCAGCGCGCCGATCACGCGGCCGAGCTGATGATCCAGCTTCGCGACCATTCCGTAGTATGTTGCCCGGATTTCCCGGAAATCCGCGTCAGTCAAAGACGTCAGATTCTGATTCTTCCGGATCCGGTAAAGCAGGCTCGGCTTATCCTTCAGCTCTTCAATATTCCGTGTTTTACGTTGGATTTGACCACGGTCAACCTGCGAAAACCACGGCTGTTCCACTTCATAGGGCGGATGCGGCAGATTCAGCGAAACATACAGGCAGAACGGCTCTTTCAGCTCCTTGTTCCGGATCATCTCCAGCGTCCGCTCGATTACCAGATCATCCTGCGTTTTCGCCGCTGCCGCCTGTGTCATCTCGCCGAAATAAAAGGAATAATAATGCGGATTCTCCGCAATCTCGGCAGGCGAAACAGTCTGGCCGATGCGATGAATCGCATTCGTGCTCATTTCATAACCGATATATTCAAGATCGCAGGTCGCCCGCATTTCCGCTTCGTCCTGACGGTTGAAATAATGCGATTTCCCCATCAAATACACATGATAACCATTGGCTTAATAGTGACAAGTAACTATTTTGTCGCAGAGAACGGTGTGACCCGAAGGTCACGCCGTTTTTCTGCGTTCATAGGTTGTTTGTGTGACAATAGGCTCGGAAATAACGGGAATATCCACATCGTCCACGAAGTTGAAGTAAATCTTCACTTTTTGCTTGCGCTTGCCGCTGGACTTGTCCGGGGCATAGACGATGATCTTCTTGATATACTCGTTTACAATGGTCTGCGTCAGTTCCTCCACATCCACATATTTCTGTGTCAGGGCGATAAAGGCATCCAGACCGTCGTTCATTTCTTCCCGCTGTTCCACCCATTCTTCGGTAACTTCAATTTCGAGCTTTAACCGTTCCTGCTCCGCTTCATAGTCCGCAGCCATCTTTCTGTATCTGTCCTGACTGAGATTTCCAAGAACATAGTCCTCATACAACCGGGAGATAATGACATCCAGATCGGCAAGGCGTTTTTTTGCCTGTTCCACTTTCTTTTTGTCATCCCGGATACTACGCTCCTGGTCAGTCCTGCGGCATTGCAGCCATTCTTCCTGAAAACCGTCCACATCACTTCGGATATACTCATTGACCGCCCGGATGCGTCCCATAACGATTTCACGAAGCACATCCTCCCGGATATAGTGGGCAGTACAAGTGCCACGATTGCTTTTGTAATGGCAGCATACATAATGATCCTGCTTGCCCTCAAAGCTCTTGCTTGTGGCAAAGTGGAGCTTGCCGCCGCAATCGGCACAGAACAGAAGCCCGGAGAACAATCCTTGCCGTTCCGCTTTTGCGGGGCGGCGTTTGTTTTTCCTCAGTTCCTGTACCCGGTCAAACTGTGCCTGAGATACAATCGCTTCCTGTGTGTCCGGCAGATAGAACATATTCTCCGGTTCGTTGGGTATCCGCTTTTTCAGTTTGTAGGACTTGGAATAGGTCTTGAAGTTACAGGTACAACCTGTGTATTCTTGCCTTTCCAGTATGGCTACAACTGTCTGATCTCCCCAGTGGTACGGCCTTTCCGGCATCGGCTTTTTCTTCCGCTTGGCATAGAGTGCCTTTGCGGTCAGAATCTGCTTTTCTTCCAGAATCCTTGCGATCTGCTCCGGGCCTTTGCCATCAATGCAAAGGTCAAAGATAAGTTTGACTACCGGAGCCGCTTCTTCATCCAGAATCCAGTGATCCTTGTCCTCTGGGTCACAGCAATAGCCATAGGGCGGCTTGCCCATGTGCTTCCCGCTGGTTCCTCTCTGTCGCAGGCTGACACGGACTTTCTTACTGGTATCACGGGGATACCACTCGTTGAACAGATTGCGGATTGCGGCGAAGCCCTCGCTGTCTCCCCGGTTACTGTCCACGCCATCGTTTATAGCGATAAAGCGGACATCGTAGCTCGGAAAGATTATATCCGTATATTGTCCAACGGTCAGATAGTCACGCCCAAAGCGACTGAGGTCTTTGACCAGCCAGCAGCCCACAAGCCCCTGTTTGACAAGCTCAAAGCCTTCCTGTACGCCGGGACGATTGAAGTTCGTCCCGGTATAACCGTCATCCACCAAGATTTTCAGATTGGTGTACCCGTGGTCTTTTGCGTATCGAGTCAGGTATTCTTTTTGATTCTGTATCGAATTTGATTCATCAGCCTTGCCGCCCTTGGAATCTTCCTTGATGTCCTCTACGGACAGACGGCAATAGATGATGGTAATTTTCTGCTGATCCAACATAATATCCTCCTTCGGTTGTTGGTCAGCTGACAGAATCGGTGTGCATACTGAAATTATACCATGCTTTTGTGTCGCAGTCATTAACAAATCACCCCCTTGTCAGAAAAAATGAGCCGTTTTACCTTATCGGCAAGCGGCTCACTTCCTGCACATTCAGTTTCAATGACATACCATGTGTTCCCGATCTTACGCTCAATGGTAGTGCGGAACGGAGAAGTCAGAGCTTCCCAACGCTTACGGCATTCTTCCAGAAAGTCAATGGGCGGCTCACAAACCGGCTCATGGTAGTTGATGTCAATAAAGGAACAGGCATCAACCAGTTCCCAGTCCGTGAGGTCATCACGCAGCATCATTTGGTTAAGCTGATCTACGGTATAAATCTTGTTTTCATTCATAGGCAAAATGTTCCTTTCTTTTAGAGTTCCATATCCTGTCCATGCTTGCGGGCAGGTGTTTTAAGTTCCCTTGTTTCCTTTCCTCTGGCGAGTACGGCAGAAATAAAAGCCCGAACCCTTTCGGATGCGATTTCCAGTGCATCCAGATAGGGCTGGGCTTTCTTCTTTAGCTCTTGATATTTTTCGTGCAGCGCATCGTACCGCTGCTTCCAGATCGAAACCGTCTTTTCTGCGGAAGCCAGTTTTTCTTTTAGACGCTTGTTGTCAGCATTGGCGATAATGCCGTTGACCGCATAGCGTTTGAGCGTATCGCACTGATCCTGTGTCAGAGAAACATTTCCGGTAATGGAGCTTTTCTTGCCCATCGCTTCAATATCCTGCACCGTCAGTGCAATGGTTTTTGTCACCTTGGTTTCCTTTTGCAGAGCTTCCAGTTTCTTTTTCTGCTTCTCTGCGGCAGCCTTGGCATCCTCCAAACTCTGCTCAGCCTGTGCCACCTGTCCGGTCACAGCTTCCAACCTCTGCTGTTCAGCCTGTACCTTGAACTGTGTCACCGTCAGATGTTCTTCGGTGCTGCCACGCTCTCCACGCTCCACATCGTCATATCCGGCAGCCCGCATGAAATTAAAAAAGTCATCCTGCAATACACTGTAGGACGACTTCAAAATCTTTTTTCCCTTTGCGTTGATCATGGGATTGCCGTTCTCATCAAGTACTGGCTTACAGTCCCATTTCTTACTTCGGCTGACCTGTGTGATCGTTTCCTTTACGGTTCCACGGAGGGCTTCATCCTTACACCGCTTCGACCAGAGGATCTGTTTTTCCACCACCGGGATATAAACCACGTGAAGGTGGTAGTGGTACACATCCTTGCCCAACGCTTCGGACATTGCCCGGTTGCGCTCATCGGCGTGCATCACAGCGGAGAGGATATACTGCTCACCGCCCACGATCTTCACGGCGGCTCTATAGGCATCGGCATAAAACTGTTTTGCAAATTCATAGCCGCCGTGATTGTAGAAGTAAGCGGAGTTCACATCGAATACCAACTCACCGTATTTGATGGCATCCGGTTTCAGACCTCTGGTGGAGATCATGCCATCCTGTTCCATCTGCTCAAACATTTTTACATAATCGTCCGTGGGGGCTTTGAAATGGACGTTCAGAGAAGTGCGTTCCGGCACGATGTCTTGATTGCTGTAGCTGTCCTTTTCACGCTCATTGTGTTCCTGTACCTTTGCCACATCTGCCGGGGTTTCCAAGTCTTGATTTCTGGCTACGGTACGGTCTATTCCATCATTTCTTGCCATAGATTTTCTTCCTTTCTTTGGGATTTGCAGACAGCGGGGAGCTACGGAGAGGCACTTTTTCAAAGTGTAATAACCCACTATTACACTTTCATCCATACTGGCTGCAAAGTGCCGTGGGCTCTCCGAGGGCTCTTCGTCGTCGCAGACTCCATATCCCTCGCCCCACCGCAAGCGGCAGGGCTCACTCATTCCGTTGCTCCTCCTCACCCCAAAAAGTCTACGACTTTCTGGGGACCCCATAGGGTATGCGGTCGCTGCGGCGACCTCTGCTGACCAAGGCAAAATGTCTGCGCCTTTTCCCTTGGTCAGCCCGTCTGCATGAAGCTGTTCTGCGGAACATTTCTTGCAGACGATGGCAGCGAAAACCGTATCTTTCACTGCCTGTCCATGGGCAGCACTGCGGTGCGCCTATGGGGACGGGAGATGCGAAGGGCTGTTGCCGGGGCATCACTTCTCCCGTCTTTTCTGCCATACGATGTCGTAACCAAGCACAGCGGCAAGCTCCAATACTTCCTTGTATCGTATACTTTCCCGCTGTAATTTTGCGGACAGGTTGGAAACGCTGTCGCTCCATCCGTACTCGTCCGAGAGCAGGTCAACAACTTCCTGCATGGTCATCCCGGCACGGATGATCTGTGCCTTTATTTCGTTGCGTATATTCATATTGATAAAATCCTCCATAATTCAGTTCATGTGTCGGTGCAACCTCTGCGCTCCAAGGTGGAGTGGATGCACCGAACAGTGAAAAATCTGCAATCTCCGAAATCCGTTCAGAATTTCGCTTGTGATGTCCTGTCCATATATGACCATATCCCACTTTGCCGTTTTGTGTGGTTTGGTCTGGAACAGTGAAAACGCCCATTGTTCCGTGAACAGGGTACACGGTTCAGAGAAGCACGATTTCGTGAAATAGTTTCGTCCTGCGGTCAAAAACTTTGCTGTTTCCATTACCATTGATTTTTAATGCCCGAAAACAGGTCAGCTTTGAAAGCTGCTGTTTCCTATAACGGAAGAAAACAGGGGTAAATGCTGCGTACATACGTACAGAGCATGACTGGCAAAATCAATCTCGCCAGTCCTCCGGTACGTACACGGCGAAACATCGTAAAACCCATTTATATGAGGTCTTGCCACAGCTTCCACACCCATGAATCCCCACACCCGCCGTCCGGCAGAGTTGGTGATGTTGTTGCAATGTTCCAGATTGAATCTCCCGGCATTGGCAATCATGGCGTCGCTGAAGCTGCGGGCTTTCAGCGGTGCAAGGGAGTTTTCCTCGCACCACATCCGGTAGATTTCATAGAAATCCTTGGAGCTGATGGACGCATCCGCTTTGCGCCGGATATATCCCTCTGATTCCATGAAATCAAAGATATTGTTGTTGTCACGCTTGACCGCTTCCCGATTTTCCCGGATACGGTCACTCTCTGTGACTTTGAAATTGTTGGCAACAAGCCGCTGCAATCCCTCCAATGCCCACAGGAAGATGCCCTCGGCTTCGGCTTTCATTTTCTCCGCAAGGTCAGGATCATCAGCTCTATCCGCAGGCTTTTCCTTGGTGGTCAGCACAAGCTGTCTGCGGTAAAATCCGTCACTGTGGTCATACAGGGCTTGCAGATCACCGTTGCTGAACGCAAGCAGACGGGCAAACATCCAGCCCTGATAACTCTGCTTACCTTTGCGTTCCAAGTCCATCTTGCCTTGTGCCGTCACGATGGATTTTACATAGTTGGTCTGGCGCAGAGCTTCCATCCGCATATCGTCATCCACGCACAGCAGGATGTGTTCCAGATCGGCACGGGCAAAACGGTTTTCAGAAATCTTCCCGATGCTGCCGTCTTTCATATTCGTGCCGAAGATGGTGGACAGCACCGCACCGATTTGGGATTTGCCCTCACCGCCGTTGCCCTTAATCACCATCATGCACTGTCCTTTGTTGGAGGGAATCAGACAGTAGCCGATGAACTCCTGTAAGGTGGGGATGTCCTCTGCATAGAGCAGTCCATCCAGAAAGTTCAGCCAGATCACCGGTGCAGGAGCGTTGGGATTGTAAGCAACCGACAGACGACTTCTCACGATAGCCGGTCTGCCCTCGGTGAAAGAACTATCCAACAGCAGCGTACCATTAGTGACATGGATGCGATCCTGCTCCGGCGGGAAGTCAGGCACATGGGCTTCCAGTTTCAGCACTTCCAGAATGTTGGTGATCTTCCGGGGAATGTTGTTCACGGCACAGAATTTCAGTTTGTCGTAAATCTCACCACGTAGAGGGAGATCATCTGTCACCCGACCGTCGGGCGTGAAAAAAGCTCCGCTTGCGAAGATGATTCTGCGCTCCTGCAGAAATTCTTCACAAAACAAAGCTTCGTTGATGTTCTGCCCATCAAACCACATGGGCAAGTTCCTATCAGGCGTTTTCCGGTTCTTCGCCATGGTGTGCCACCTCCTTTTTCTTTCGTGCGGTGTACTCTTGCAGAAAAGCAATCCTGCCGTCCTGCATCAGCTTGTCCACCAATGCCACCCGTTCTTCCAGATCGCCCACGGTCAGCACATCCGCCATATATTCGATATGGCGGTGCATCTGGCAAGCTTCCACAAAACGGTCATCATAAGGCTCGTCCGGCGTTTTGGGTGCGTACCGCACTTTCCAATCCTCCAGAAGATGCAGATAATCCGTCAGCACCCGGAAACACAGCATTTCATCCTCCCGGAACTGACGGATATAGGGATGCTTCGGTTTGACCATTGCTGCGGCAGTAGGTGGTTTCGGGTCAAGCCCGAAGTCCGAAGCCAGCTTTTGCGCCGCTTGCAAGCTCGTCAGATCGAACAGCTTTGCTACAAGGTCGATCACATCCCCCTTGGCTCCGCAGCCGAAGCAGAAGAAATAGTCTTCATTCAGCTTCAGGCTCGGATGCCTGTCATTGTGGAACGGGCAGCAAGCCATACCGTTGCGGTTGACTTTCAGCCCGTAGTGTTCGGCGGCTTGCTTTACGCTGACTGCCGCCTTAATGGTTTCATAGATTGTCATTTTTGCATACCTCCTTGATTTTTTCGACGTTTTTTTATTCGTCTCACCCGAATATACGCAAAAAATCACTTTCAGCCGAAAAATCAGGCACTCGTGCAAGAAAGAAAAAAAGCCGCCCCTGAAAATTGCAAAAATGCAATTTCTGGGGCGGCGAAGTTCTTGGGATATATTGATATTATTCCGCAAATAGAATATAATGTGATTACTATGTTTACAGGAGGGTAATGCAGATATGAGATACCTGTCCACTTTTGAAGTTGCAGAGAAATGGGGCATATCTCCCCGGCGGGTTGGTATCCTCTGTAACGAAAACCGCATACCGGGCGCACAGCGGGCAGGAAGCCGCTGGATCATACCCGAAGATGCGCCCAAGCCCACAGATGCCCGCATTAAAAGCGGAAAATATATCAAACACCATACCAACAGAGAGGAGGGCAGCTAATGTCCAGTACCTATTTACCAGCTGATGTTCGTACTCGAATTATAGATTTGATGAAAGAACACAAGTTTTCACAAAAGAAACTGGCTCTGTCTATCGGTGTACACGAAAGCACCCTAAGTCGCTTTCTCAATGGAACAACCGAAAAACTGAGCGAAGAAAGCGTGATCCGTATCGCCAAAACTTTCAATGTTTCCACAGATTTTATCCTTGGAACAACGGAGATCCCCGACAAAAAGAACTATGATATTTCAGAACTTGGCTTATCCGTAGAAGCTGCCAGGAATCTGTACACAGGAAAGGTCAAGGCTGATATAGTCAATCGTCTGTTGGAGAATCCACGTTTCGCAACGGTTACATATATGATCGCAAGATACCTTGACGATACAACGGCAGGCGGCTATGCGGCACACAATCAAATGATCGCCACGGTCACTTCCATGCTTTTGGGACAAAATAAGACTTCTGCTGCGGTGATGGCCGCCAGAGAAGCTAATTCATACAAAGTTCCGGTTTATCAGGCTGACCTTACGAATATCCAGAATACCTTTATGACTGCGGTACGGGAGGTAAAGAAAGAGGTCGGCAGTGAACTGGAAGCACAGAAAGCGCTCAGCAAGGAAATCACTGCGGAAATGTTTACAACACTCATCAAAGGGCAGGACGCACCGGTTTCCACAGTCACACCGGAAGAGATTGCCGATGCCATTACCGGAACGATCGCCAATGTTGACGGTGTAAATCAGGAGGCATTGGACACTTTTAATCAGGCATTGGTCGGGCTGATGCAGACCATGGTGGTACCAAATGACAAGCCAGATGAGTAATGAGCAGCTCTGTATTGCCGCTCTGGACGGTAGTACGGAAGCGAGAAATGCTCTTGTAGAAAACAATCTTCGCTTTATAAAAAGAACTGCCTATGAAATGTGGAGCGCACAACGGGAGCTGAACGCTGCCCTTGGTATTGAGATCAATGATCTGGTGCAGGAAGGGTCTTTGGGCTTACTGGACTGCATTGCCGGTTACAGACCGGACATGGGCAACAAATTCCTGACCTATGCAGCACCGGCGATCCGCAACGCTATGGTGGACTACATCCGCAGATGGAATCCTACTTTTGAAGCGAAAAATCTGGGAAGTATCATCCGGCTGGATGAAGTTGTAAAAGACGAGAATAAAGGACGACACGAATTTGTCTCTGACTCCAGAGCGAAAAATCCGGAGCAGATTTATATTGAAAAAGAAACCCACGAAGAAATCCACACAGCGCTCCTACGGATTGACCGCCGTGAACGGGCATACCTCTGGTATCGCTTCGGTTTTGAGGATGATACATACCATCCGCTGAACGAAACAGCGAAGCACTTCCACCTGTCTGAGAGTAGAGCAAAATCCACGGAAGCACTCGCTCTGGACAATGCGTGGTTGGAACTGCCATGGTGGTACTGATAAAATGACAAAATCGCTGCAATCTTCATTCCACATGAGAATGAAGATTGCAGCGATTTGCTTGTATATGGAAGATAGGTTTACATCTAAATTTTACTTGTCTTTCTACCAGCCACACTGTCAAAGTTCAGGAAACAGCATTACATCCAAACCTTGACCGGCTTTATTTACTATGACTTGAACCGGATTCTGTTCCGCCCATTCAGGGTCAGTATCAGCGATTTCTTTCCATTTCCGGTAATGCTCCGCAACACCATCGAACAGCACTTCCTCGGCTTCCCTGCGGGCTTGGGCGGCATCCTCGATATTGTCGTATGTACCGAGGAAATACTGCTTTTTCTGAAATACGATCTTGGCGACATACTTCCCCCGGATCAGATACACGCCCTTATATCCAGTGGTATTATCCGTCGGCACTTTCTTACTTTTGATTGCGTCCACAGAAGTTCCTGCAACGTGGGTCAGGAATGATTGCAGGCTCTTGTCATGCTCCTTCTTTTGACATCCGCAGCTTTTCATGTTGCAGTAGACAAGGCTGTTATAAGAAACATCGACCTCGTTGCCGCAGTCACAACGACAGCGCCAAATCACACCATCTTTTGGGTCGTTACGTTTCGCTATGTACAGCGCTGTCAGTCGATTGAATTTCTTTCCTGTAATATCCGCAGGACGACCTCGGACTGTTTTGCAGCCACAGTGCGTTCTTCTACCTGTCACAAGGAGAGAGCCTTGTACCACATAATCAGAACCGCAGGAGCATTTGCAAAGCCACTGTGTTGAGTTGTGCTTTGTGTTTTCTACCTTTCGGATCACGGTAAGCTCACCGAACTGCTTACCTGTCAGAATAGGAGAATTTGATTCCAGCGCACGCTCTCTTCTGAGACAGCCGCAGCTGACCGAACCGCCGTATAGCAGACTGCGTTCTAAGACATATCGCTCAGTTCCGCAGTCGCAGCGACAAAGCCACTTGCGTTCATTCCTTGGTGACAGAATGAACGTATCCAACACAGTCCAGCGTCCGTATTTCTGTCCCTCTTTTACCGTTTTGATTCTTTTCTCTTTACTTTCCATAGTTCAGCTTTTCAGAAAACAAACAGCCTGTTCTCTATTTGCAAACTGCATCCCATAAAGGTAGAAAGATATATCATTCAGTTCTTTCAGAGAATAGTTATCAATTTCCATTTCCTTGAGCAATGCTTTTGCTTTGCTACAATATGGTTCTGTTCTCATATCGGATATGTAAGCGCATCCAAGAGCTTTCTTTAACTTTTCAAAAATATCCTCCGAATTACTATCTACAGATGCTCTAATCTTTTCAATCATTTCCGGTGTGCCGGTGAGTTCTCCCGTCTGGAAGTTCTCAAAAACAATACCCGGTTTGTTATAAGGCTTTTTCTGTTTATTCATATTCTTCACCATTTATTTCTTCCGTTACACGGTCACAGAACGCCACTACACGGGTCGCACCGCCCGGAGTACAGGTGTATAGCACCAGATCATAACCACTGTTCTGAACCTCATCTACGGCATCTGGAGCCAGGGTTTCGGGGTCTTTCATCAGCACATAGTGGTTTTCGATGCCGTCCATGTCCGTGAAGATAACTTCCGCACCGCTTTCCAATTTAGAAAGGGAGCCGAAATGAGTCTTATAGTTATGGGCAGCAATCACCAGATCATCTGTTCTGGAGGAACCAAAATGGCGGCATGGAGCAATCTTTAATCGGCTGTAATCCCACTCTGCCATAACCGGCAGTTCCAGTTCCAAAGCAGGAATTGAGAGATAACCGATATACTCATACCCATCGATCATTACCACTGGCATTTCAGCAGGTAATGTTTCTGTTGGTTCTGTGATCTCTATTCCAATTTCAGTTTCAATCTCAGTTGGTTTCGTTGTAGGGTCTGTTTCCTCTGTCATAGCGGAGTGAATCTCGTCCATCAGCGACTCGGCTTGCTGACCGGCACGACGATCTTCCAATCCGTTATAAAGGAAAAGGAGTAGTGCTGAGAAAATCAGCACTACTCCAATCGTTACGAAGATAATGCCAGCTTTTTTAGGCATTTCCATTCTCTTTCTTCTTGCGCATCACAATGACACCGCAGAAGATCATCAGCATACCCAAGCCGCCGAGCACCAGAATAGGCCAGTTCAGCTGACCGGTCTGAATCAGGGTTGCTGTATTTGTAATTGATACCACATCACCATTGGCGCGGTAAGACGGGGTATATCCCTTCGGAATACCGGTTTCCAGAACGCTCCAGTCGCCGTTTCCATCCAGATCATGCCAGGTATATCTCCAGTTATTCCATGCGCCCAATGTCACCTTATCCACGGCTTTATCGCCGTTGTAGAGGGTCACAGTCACGGAGCTTGGACGAATACCATGCTTATCGTTTTCGTCAGACCAGACCTTTTTTACAGTCAGATCCACCGGCTCTGCGGGAACAACAGGCTCATAATCCATGTAGTTGGTAATGAAAACCTTGTTATCCTCGGTCTTATAGGTCGCTTCATAACCGGCAGGAACATCTTCCTTTACAGACCAGTCATAGCGGTCATCCAGATCATCCCAGGTGTAAGTCCACTGGTTGTCTTTGCTCAGTTCGATTTCTTCGTATTCCGTACCGTCACGGAGCAGGTGGACGGTCACGCTATCAGGTCTGTTGGGATAACCGTTGTCATCCCAAATCTTATGTACCGTCAGCTTTTCATACTCAAAGCACTCAGCCAGGAATACCCAGTCTACTTCGCCCACACGGTTGGCGTATTCATTGCCAAGCTCGATAGGAACATCCAGCTCCACTTTCAGGTTCAGGCTCTCACCTTTGCTGAGAGTACCGAGCAGCACATTGTTCACCAGTGCGCCAGCTTCATCAGGAGAAGCGATATAGATCAGCTCTGTGCCGTTGTAGATACGCATGGTCAGCTGAGAGAGAAAGTCCTGCATGGTTGCAACGGTTTCGTCTCTCTGACCGGCAACATTTGCCTGATCCTTACCGTCGGTGTTCTCAAAAAGTTCGCTGTAAGTCAGAGGATTGCCATTTTCATCGTGAACCACGGCTCTCATGTACAGCTTGATGTAATCACAGTCGCTGGCTTCGTTCTTAACCTGAATGGTTTCGGTCAGCTTGTCGCCGGGCATAACGTCTTTGAAATTATCAAAGAGGTCGGTTGCTGTGTATTCGCTACCGGGCTGGAAGTCGAAGCCTTCCTGTGCGCCTTTGAATGTGATGGAAGAATCTGCTGCAAAAGCTGTTACGCTTAGGCTTAGAAGCATTACCAATGCAAGGAGGAGAGAGGATAAGTTTCTAAATGTTCGTTTCATTCCTGCACCTCCTTACTCTGCATCAGCGAGTTTGTTGCCCTGAACCTGCAAACCGCTGCTTGCCCACTCGGTATTGAATACCGTTTCGGGAACACTCTGAATACCGGAACCAATGATTTCAACCGTCAGGTAATACCCCTCTGCAGGAGAATCGTCTATCGGAGAAATCTGAGTAATCAACGCATTTGAAGTAGTTGCACCGGCTGCTACTGGGTATTTGTAATAGTAGAAGCCATCATCACCCGTCAGCCAGTCTGTGCCAGGAGTCCATGCAGTATAGTTCGTACCAGCTACAGGAGCCTGACCATAGACATTGCCATCCTTATCCTGCCATGTTACGACCACAGCAGCACGAATCCATGCTTCGGTATCGCCGGTGTTCTTAATTTTGACATCTTTCTTTGTCTCACCATCTAAGGTTTCGTCAACATAAGTCGTTACCTTGGAAGGATTGAACAGGTTGCTCAGCGGGCCATCGCTGTCCATAAGGAAAGCGATGGTGCCGCCAACAGTTACGGTCAGAAGCAGAAGAAGGGAGACCAGCAATGCCGCAGATTTTCCGGATCTTCTGTGAGATCTTCTATGATGTTTTCTTTGATACATTTTCACGGCCTCCTTTCTTACTCGTCTTCATCCTTGCGGATGACATTTCCGTTGTTGCCCCACCAGTTTTCGCAATAGCTATCACCGGAGAGCCAGAACCGATCTGTACGAGTATTCGTAAACGTAACGGTTCCTTGCTTGTTTTGAAAGGTTAAAGAAACCGTCCCATTTGCAGGGTCAGATGTTACTTCATCATAGCGCCAAGACCAATCAGTTAATTCCTGAACGGTATAGTCACCAACTGGCAGATGTTTGATTGTAGTGGAGCCGTTGCCCACAATAACAATATCCATGCTAAAGGAATCTGGTCCTGTCACTCGGAACAAGAAACTTTGATTTTCGTCCTTGGGATCTGCTCCTTCCTTCGTTATGGTTAAATCTCCGTAAACATTCAACTCATATATGTTGGTTGCAGTGTAGGCATAAACCAAGTTTCCTGACAAAGTTTCGCTGTCCGGTGCTTTAGAGGTCAGCTCCAGATCGGTAATTGTTGGCAAACTGGTTTCTTTAATTACATACGACTTATCCTTATCTGGCAGGAATTTCTGATTATTGGAATCTACAAAAGTCGCACTACCAACGAATGTCTGTGTATCAATCGTAACTTTAGCTGTTGCCACCGGTGTAGTCGAATCTGCTTCAAATAAGCCAAACTCTACAGTATAATTCTCGAGCATCGTTGCGAGGTAATCCTTATCGTTTTCAGACAGATCCTCATAATTGGAAATTTCGACTTTCTTTGTTACTGTTACACCGTAGGATTCAAAATACAGTCTAAGGATATTATGATTTGTATACACCTCACTAAGTGTTGTTCCAGTGTAAGGGCGTCCATTGATCTCGGTTTTCACCAATGTGGTACCATTCAATGCAGTACAGTTTGTGTTGTTATAAGAAGCAGTCTTATTCAGAGGATATCTCATGGTGTCACGGTTGAGATCAACACGTCCGCTTTCTGTCAGCGTACTCTGCAGCACACCATCCTTGTAGTATTCAATCTGCCAAGGCATTTCGTCAGAGAAAGAAACCTTGTCAATAAAGTTACCGCCTGAATAGTTAACGCCTTCACCCTTAACATTTCTATATCTATCATGCGAAGTGCTACCGGCTGCAAAGAAGAATCGAGTCAGATATTCGCCTTCGCCAACTTCGTAGGCAGAGGAACTTGCATACTGTTTCCATGCAGTATGGTCAGTAGCTACTTCCCAAATCTTGTACGAAATGCCGTTATAAGTTACTTCTTTGCCATTGGCATCAAAGCTGTACTGAGTTGTAGGTCTTTGATTAGTGAAATCATCCACAGGATACCCAGCTGCACGAATCAACTCGTTTAACTGTTCCTGCGTTTTGATATGTTCGACCTGATCCGTAGGAGCTGCTATAACATACATATAGTCCTTCTGATCAGTCAAAGTTGTTCCATTAACAGTATAGCTAAATCCATCAGGAAGCCATGTACCACCACCCGCCGCAGAAGAACCCGCATAGTTTCTGCCTCTGTGACTGAGGGACCAATACATTGAAGTTCCTGGGTAGGTCAAGATATCCTGATATAAAGCACCGGGAGCATCACAGTTAATTTCTGCACACTGTACCCCATCCGGGAAGTTATAGTCAGGTTCAACATCGTCATAAGTAAATTTTCTTGTCCCATCAAAGGTTATTCCAGGAATCAGCTTTGAGATACCATAGGTTCCTTCAATAGCTGTTTTTGTATCGACGCTAACGTTCAGAATTTCAATGTCCTGACAAATTTCATTATCACGAACGCTCTCACTGGTAGTTTTCCAGTAAAGCCCAGGAGCACCATTGGGATAGTCATGTGTGACATAAACCGACTTTGGATACTCAAAACCACCGTTCAAAAGCTCATTTCCATATGGAACCGTGTATTCCGCTGTTGCAATAACATTGTCCCCATTCTTGACCGTAACTGTGTAGGTCTTCATCGGAGAATCTGTGTTAGCATCTTCTGCATC
Source organism: Holdemania sp. 1001095H_141210_F2 (assembly GCF_015558105.1). Classification (NCBI taxonomy): domain Bacteria; kingdom Bacillati; phylum Bacillota; class Erysipelotrichia; order Erysipelotrichales; family Erysipelotrichaceae; genus Holdemania; species Holdemania sp. 1001095H_141210_F2. The sequence continues at coordinate 22,794 of NZ_JADNPO010000020.1, read as the reverse complement.
AATGCCGCCACGATCCATGGCGATATTGACCGCACCATCACTGATAGCATATGGAGCTTCCAGAGCAACCGGGTTGACTGTTTCCCCGTCATCTCTGGTCCACTCATATGTCAATCCCTCTGTATCAATACTTTGAGTGAACGTAGGAACCAAACAACCATTTTCGGCTACTTGATCATCAACATAAAGGGCATCATCAGTTTCAATGACTTGAACATAAAAATATTCCTGCTGTCGAATATATCCATCACCATCACCATCATCACCTGTAGTTGCATACTCAAACTGGATGGTGGCTGTCTCAGCACCAGAAGGCTCTTTTGCTGTTAATTTTAACCAATAATACTGATAAAAATTAGTTGTATCGCCAGTTGAACCGTCTGCGGAAAGATTGCTGTTATATACCTCGAAGTCCACATATTCATCGCCAGCCTCTACCGTCCAAGTACCACGGCCTGTATTGGTTGTTCCTGCCGTAGGTTCCCACTTGAAATACTGAACATCACCACGTTTCATTGTTATGGTCGAATTCGGGGAAAGTAATTCCTTTCGGGACAAATCATTGTAACCATTAACAATGAAAATTGAAAAACTGTCTGTTTCAAAGGAAATGGTACCATCGTCGTTCACGGTTATTTCATCGTCCTCGGAACTCAAAACAGTATAATAAACCGTATTTTCGTTTTCATCGGTGTAGGATTTTGCTGAACCATTCTCAATAGCACGCTGAATTGCAGCTTCATCATCAAGAATGTGGTAAACTTTAACTTCCTCGTCATCCTGAATATCAGTTGTGTCCAAAGTAACAGTCACCTTTTCTCCAGGCTGCCATTTTGCACCGTTGGACTCAATGGATATATCAAAGAACTCAACCCAGGAGAAGTATTCGCCCATATCAGGAAAAATCTCATCCATGATCTCGAACATGATTTCGTCTTCTGGAACATCTACGGTAACAGCAGCTCCGTCAGGCAAATTACCAGCGATTTCAACCGTACCGTCTGGAGATTCGATTTCTCCCGGAATTGATATATCGGGGTTTTCTTCACTGGTGTTCTCAACGTGAACATATTTATAGCCACCCATTGACAGAGCAATTTCACCAATTCCTAAATCAATAAATCGAAACTCATACCATTCAGCAATGCCATCCGCATTAGTTAAAATTTTCTTGATTTCTACTTGATAATTGCCTTTAAGGACATAATAATTCTTATCTACATCATTATGATTTTTATAAACCTTAGAACCGCTTCTGATCCAAATCTTATCGCCAACCTGGGGGCCGTCAGTTTCAGCAATATCCTCAACAGGAGCTTCATACTGAGAACAAGTCTCCAGGTGTCCCTCGGTTGCACCGCACTCGGTGCAGCCTACTACATCGTTACCACTAACGGTAGGTTCCGTAGTTTCCTCTGTAGGAGCAACATACTGAGAACAGGTATCCAGATGACCCTCGGTCTGGTTGCATTCTGTACAGCCTACCGGATCGGTGCTGATGGCAGAGCCGGTAGTGACGGTAGGTTCCGTAACCACAGTAGGAGTCGTGGTAGGCTCCGTGGTTTCGTCAGGAGCTTCCGTAGTTAAAGGAGCTACAATATTAAATGAGCAGGTTTCTGTATGTGCGTCAGATCCGCCGCATTCCTCGCAAGTTTCTACTGTTTCAGTCGTGGTGGTTGTTTCTACCACAACATCGTCGGTTCCCTCAGTAGCAAATGCACTGATCGGGCCGTTTGTCAGCATAAGGAAGCAGAGGAACAAAGCAGTTGCTCGTTTCATCAATTTCATTTCAGTTTTCCTCCTTCCTTATTCAGCAGGCCAACCGGCAGCTTCGATTGCGGATGCCCCATTGTTGGCCGTCTGCACGCCCTGAGCTTTCACAATAACCTCAACGGTGCAGTTCTGATATTCATTGGTCATATTCGGACCGTCAAAAACGACTTCCGTAAAGAAGGCTTCCGTCGATTCGCCGGTCTTGACGGGGGCATTGTAATACCACCATTCACCGTCGCCGTCCTTGCGAAGCCAGTCCTCACCATTCATGGTCAGGGTAATAATGCTTGCCAGAGTTTCAGGGGACAGTTCCATTACTGTCTTATCAGCTCTGGTAATGACTACCTCAAACTTCGCACGGATATAGGCTTCCGCCTCCAAATTTTTAATGGTTGCAATTTTGCTTACGGTCACACCGGGCATAACGTCGATAGGGTCATCCGGGTAAGGATCTCCGATCTCGTCCTGCCATTCTTCGATCTCGATGTCCACAGCGTTGGTTGTGATCACGTTGTGAACCTGATCTTCGGATGTGAAGTAAGCGAGCGTTCCTGACGCAAGGATGGCCGCACATATTGCCACCGTTGCCAGGAGTAATAATTTCTTCTTCATATACCGTGCTCCTCTCGGTCTTATTGTTGCATCGTAAACGATGACTTTTTGTTGATTTTTATGGCTAAAGCACCATATGAGAATATCCGAAGCCGATTTTTCAACTTCGGGTACTCTCATATGGCCCCTCCCCGAAGGGAGGGAGCCAAGAAATTTAATTAAGGATTAACAGTTGCTTCGGTATCAACCCAGGTCTTACCAGAAACAGTCTTCCAATCGATCTTGCTGGTGTAAGCAGAATCAGTAGGATCACCGAATGCAGTGTTCAGAGCTTCATAAGCATTGTTGAAGCCTGCTGCCTGAGTACCTTCTGCTGCTACGTAGATATACCAGTTGTCGCCCAGAACGTTCTTAATACCTTCGATGTTTTCGTTGGTGGTCTTGGAATCCAGATAGACCTGATGGATAGCATTGGGAGTGGTCTCACCATTCTTCAGGATGGTCTCGTAAGTAGCAACATAGACGTTGTATTTGATATCATCGATGGTGATGGTGTAGAAGTTCCAGTCTTTTGCATCGTAGCCGGCAGCGTTTGCGGTGGCTGTCCAGTTCCAGGATTTGTTGCCATAGTTCTGGAAGTTCCAGTGCAGGGTGTTGGCAGCGGCGTTGAAGCTAGGATCGCCGTCATCCAAAATGGCGGGGACAGCGATGTGCACACGAACGTAAGCATCTTCGGTGCCAATGTTATCAACATAAACTTCCTTTTCGATGCCGTTCTTCAGAGTGCCTGCCTGGGCGGAGCCAGTAGCAGGGATCAGTTCTTCGATACCCTGAGCATCGTTATCACCGAAGTCTTCCCACAGGTCAATAGCTACCTTGCCGGTGGTGAAGGTATTCTTCTGTGCATCAGTATCGGAGAAATAAGCCAGAGTGCCGCCGATAACGGCAGTTGCTGCCAGGGCTACGACTAGGCAGAGGGAAAGAATTTTCTTCTTCATAGTTTTAAATTTCCTTTCTTAAATTGGATTTTTGCTTGTTATGTAAAAGGCTTTGCCTTTTGCATCAAAATGGGGTTAAGGAGTGGTGTTCATGTCAGCTGCTCTTGCCCATGCTTCGGCTGCGGTAAACTCATCAGCTGTTTTTGCCTTGTCGCCGTCGCTGTTAGTCTTAAAGAGCTGTACTGCATAAGCCTGGAAGCTCAGGGTAGGTTGTGTCTTGCCTGTACCGGTGATTGCTTCCATCATCTGTTCGGTAACAGAAGGCTTTACGCAAACCTGATTTTCACCCCAGGTGATTGTGAAGTCATCTTCATCGCCCATAGGGTCGGTATAAGAACCTGCACCGAGAATACTGAACTCTTTAATGGTGTCATCCTTGTAGACCTTTCGACCAATGACGATTTCATCAGCCAATGTACTGATAGTTGCAAGCGTACCGCTTGTATTAGTGGGTTCTACAATCTCCCAACCAGCAGCAATTGCATAGCTGATATAGGCATCCAGACCAGGCGTAGTGGACTCAGTGATTTTGACAAACAGCCAGCAATCCTCACTGCCATCCTCAACAGTCACTTTTGGGTCTTTCTCAATCGTCCAGCCGGGAACCATAGGCGCTGTCTTATCTACAGGCTTCGTCTCTTCCAATTTAATGTCGATGTCGGATTCCGTGAAGGTATTCGTCACAGAACCACCATCAGCAGTCAGCCAAGCCAGAGTACCGCCGATCACACCGCCAACCAGCAGGACGCAGGCCAGAACCAGAGCCAGAGACTTGCTGCCAAAAGTTCTGCGGCGACGACGACCCTTGTGTTCGTATCTGCCTTTGCTCATGTCGTGTTCCTCCTTTCTTCGATTTTTTACTTTGGGTTATTTCAACAGATGGAGGAACACGAGTTCACATCCGGTGAAAACAAAGAGTTAAGGGTTCTGTGTGCCGAAAGCAGTCCATGCGCCTGTTTCGTCATCTTCGAAGCCATCTGCCTGAATAGCATGAGCGTTCACAATGATCTTGACATCTTTCAGGTATGCAAGATGGGTGTTGTCGATCTCCCCAGGAACAGTAATGTGAGTGAACAGATCAGGCAGAACAGTATCGTTCTCAGACTTGGCTACGATTTCCTTATAGCGGAATTCATAAACGCCGTTCTTACCGTCAGTAGACTGTGTATATTCCTGCATCTTCCAGGTGTTTGCATCCCAAGTGCAGGTGCCGTTTTCATCTACACAGAGCATCTGGAGCAGGAAAGTGCCATCCGTACCGTAATACTGGGCAGTTGCACCATCGTTAGGCAGAGCCAGCTTCAACTGGTCGATGTTTTCGACAGTTACAATCATGCGGACATACGCAGCTTCACTGCCGGCATCCACAGTCACAGTAGGATCTTTGTAGTAGGTATGACCAGGGAGCAGGTGATACTCATTAGCCTGCACACGGGAATCGTGAGTGGTTTCATAGGAACCATCCGTTTTCACGTCAGCTTCATCCAAAGACAGACCCACGGAGCCGACTGTGAATGTATTCGTGACAGTATCTTTGTCGGTCAGGTAGGCAAGCGTGCCGAAGATGGATACGGCTACTAAAAGTACCGCACACATCGACAGGAGCAATGCCTTGTGTTTGCTTTTCATCTTGGTTTCCTCCTTATTAAAATGTATATAGGGAGCCTTTCGGCATTGCCCTCGTTAAGAGTTGCGGGGCTGTTCAAACTTGCCCTGCTTTTTCTTCCGCTTCGGGTTCTTTTCCTTGTCGTCTTCGCCGCCGAACAGATCAGGCAGGAACACCAGCAGAAGCAGAATTGCCCCGGCAGAAATTGCAATGTATGTGCCGGGCGGGTTCTGGATATAATTGGCTACATAGCCCAGCTGCGGAATGGTGAACACCGGAGAGCCAATTACATTTTTATAATGTACAAGGGAGCCATCTTCCGCTTCATTTGCATCGCCTTTGGTCTTAAAGCGTACAACGGTGGAGTCAGTCTCATCGGGAACAACCTCCACAATGCGGTGAGTGGCAACAGTATCTTCGTCCAGCATAAAGGTAATCACATCGCCGCTTTCCAGTTCGAAGGGGTCAACATTCTTTACATAGATCAGGGAGCCAACATGATAGGTAGGCTCCATGCTTCCCGAAAGGACGGTGAACACCTGCAAGCCGATCAGCCTTGCACCCACCAGAAGCAGCGCAAGAATCACAACGACTGCCACAAGGACAGTTGTGAACCAGTTCCATATTCTTTTTACAGTTTTACTCATGACTTCTATATATGACCTTCTTTCTTTTCTGAGAGAAGGGCTTCTCTCGTTGATCTTGAAAACAGGAAAAGCGACGATCTGCTGACCGCCGCCTAATTTTTCTATAAGCACGGCCACGATCATGACTTGCAGCGCTGGCTTGCCGCAGACCATCTGCTTTAGCTCTGCCGCACATAATTCATATTATGTCAGGGACCACAGTATCTGCAAACATAATTATCCAATTTTCAATCAACGCAAGTATAGCATACATAGCTTGAAAAATCAAGATAGAACATGGAAAAAGTACATTTCACTTTCAAACAAACTCAAAATAGTTTTCTGCCTTATCGACGGGCAACACAAAAACACCCTCATAGTCGATTTTTCAAAAAAACCGTTGGGAGGGTGTGCTTTTGTGCGCTCAAAAATAGGTAAAGCCATTTTTGACAACTGAATAACAGTCAATAAGCACGACATTATATGAATTTTGTCAGGGTTCATTAGTAGAAGGGCCTGACATTATATGAATTATGTTAGGGCTTTTTTATTCCCTATATGACCAGTCCAAGCCGCTCAATTTTTCTGCGGTGCTCGGTGCCAGTGGTCATAATATAAATGCGGGTCGTATCAATGCTGCTGTGACCTAAAATGTCAGCCAGCTTCGCAATGTCCTTTTCAATCCCATAAAAAGTGCGGGCAAAGAGCTTACGCAGATTGTGTGGAAATACCTTGCTGGGATTTACCCCTGCTTCCTCACACAACGCTTTCATCTGCGCCCAGATACAGCTTCGATTCAAAGGTTTTCCGTTTCGGGTGAGAAAGATCACGCCGGAACGGATTTTTTCTTTTTTAGCATAGTCCAGCAGCAGCTTTCTCAGCTTGCCGGGAATCAGAATCGTTCTGCTCTTGCCCTTGCAATTCACAATGACTTCGCCCCGTTTCACATCTTCAACCGTGAAGAACTTCAGCTCTGAAACACGAATACCGGTGCCGCAGATCGTCTGCATCACCAGTTGCAGTTGGGGCTTACTCTTCGCCGCTTCCAACAGGCGTAGGTACTCTGCCTTGGACAGTTCCTTTTCCTCGGTACAGTAGACCTGCTTCTGCTGCTTCATGGCTTTCACCTTGCAGTCAGACCAACCGAGAAAGTCCAGAAAACTATTCAGACTTGCCAACATGGAATTGATGGAACGTACCGCATATTCTTTGATCTGCAATTCCTTCTTGTAAGCCATCACCACCTCCTTGGTTACAATTCCACCACCAACATAAACGACAAAAGCACGCGCATCCCGGAGATACTTCTCCACGGTTGCCGTGCTTTTTTCTTCCCGGATCAAATATTGATGATAAGACTCCATTTGGGTATTTGTAATTTTTCTTTCTTTCATTTTGGTTTCCTCCTGAGATTTACAATCAAATTTGTTCTGCATCCATATTGTACCCAATCTTCAAACAAATTTGCCGCAAGACACAGCAGGAAAAGCACATTTCTAACGCATATCGCCTTTAATCCGATATACCTTTTTATTATAGCTGAACTGTTCCGTTATTGCAACGCAAATCACGGATTGATTCCAACAGAATTTCGTGCTTAATGGATACAATATAACAAAAAGGCGGTGATCCTATGTACGATTCTGATTTTCCTCTAAGACTGGCACAGCTTAGAGCTAAAAAGGGTGTGTCTGCCCGTGATATGAGCCTATCCCTTGGTCAAAATGCTGGTTACATCAATAATATAGAGAGCGGCAAAGCGCTCCCATCTATGGGAACCTTCTTTTATATATGTGAGTATCTGAACATTACACCAAGTGCCTTTTTTGATACAGACACCTCAAATCCTGAAAAGCTGGACAACCTGATACAAAAATTGAAAATGCTGAACGATGCCCAGCTCGACTCCATTTCTACACTGATTGATGGAATTGTCGGTAAAAAGTAATTTATAAAAGGAAAGTGGCCTGACACAGCTTTTTAGCTATGCCAAGCCACTTTTACATAGTATGTACTGCTGCCTTTAATCAGCATAGAAATTTTAATAAAAACCGTCCGTAGAATTTTCCCCACGGACGGTACGTTAATCAACTATTTAAAGGCTTATACTCAGTTACAGTTTTCAAATAATTTTCCGGATCGCCGTTCAAGATAAGGTCTGCATACCCAATCGGGTCATTATAGATCAGATAGTCCGGTTCTGACCGTTCATACATATTGTCTGCAACTTCGTTCTCAACGGTAATCGTGTCAATCGCAATCATACTTCCATCGCTGAATTTCAGTTCCACACAGCAGTTGTCCATATTGTAGGTGCAAGATAATAAGGTACTCGTGATATATCCTCCATAATTCGCATTATAAAATGAAACTCCCGTCTGACTCTTGTTAGAAATCAGACGGGATTTGTCCGTATGCACCCCGGAAACCGTCAGCCAACAGTTGATAAGTAAATTAGTTCCTTATCACTATTAAGCCTTCTTTTTCAAGGATTTTAAAAGACTCGGGTCGTCCTTCTCCAGAAAGTAATGAATCGTCCGATGACCGTTGGTGTGCGGATACCAGCCGGTATTAAAGCTGCAGCGGCTGGGAACGCAGATCGGCGACTGACAAAACGCATTTTCGAACAGAATCCCTTCCTTGGCCAGCGCGTCGTAATTCGGCGTCGTCAGCTCGGTATTGCCCAGACAGCTCAGACTGTCCGCCCGCAGCTGGTCCGCAATAAAAAACAAACAATTTTTTCTTTTTTCCATAGTGTCCTTTCCTGTACCGGGCTTGATTGAAGAATCAATCTAAATCTTCGCCCCGGGAAGCGAGCACTTTTTTCAGCCAGGTATAGGAATCCTTCGGAATCCGCCGGCCGCTTCCCTTTCCCTCGTCGTCGATATCCGTGTAAATAAAACCATACCGCTTACTCATCTCGCTGGACGAGCAGCTGACGATGTCCAGCGGAGCCCAGAAATAATACCCCCGCAGATCCACGCCGTCCGCCAGCGCTTCCTTCATCTGCCGGATGTGCTCACGGTAAAACGCAGGCCGATAGTCGTCATGAATATGGCCTTCCTCCGTTATTTGATCGAACAATCCAATCCCGTTTTCCGTGATATAAATCGGACATTGATAGCGGTCGTAAAACAAATTCAGAAACGTGCGCAGGCCCAGCGGATCCACTGACCAGCCCCATGGGTTAGCGGGAAGCTCCGGATTGCGGAACACTTCGTTGCCCTGTTCAAAATGGGCCTGATCGCACAACCGGGTGTAATAATAGGAAAAGCTGAAAAAGTCGCAGTGATGACGCAATTTCTCCTCTTCCGCTGGCGAGATACGAATCTTCCAGCCATTGTCTTTAAAATAGCGCAGCGCATAGCCGGGAATTTTTCCGCGCAGCAGTACGTCGCCGTAGAAGTATTCCATCTGGTTATGCCGCACCGTCGCCAGCACATCCTCTGGCCGGCACGTTGCCGGGTAGGCCGGACCACCGCACAACATCATCCCGATTTCGTTATCCGGATAATGCTTATGGGCATATTCGGTAATCCCCGCACAGGCGATCATCTCGTTGACGACGCCCTGCATTTTCGCTTCCGCCAGATTGTCCACCTGATCGCTGGCAATGCCGAGATGATTAAACGATTCGTGCGTAATCAGATTGATCTGATTCACCAGAATCCATTTTTTGACCTTATCATGATACCGGTCGAGCAGCACTTTCCCGTATTTCTCGAAAAAGCCGATCGTCTCTTTTGAATACCAGCCGCGGTAGTTCAGCGTCAGAGCCAGCGGCATCTCGTAATGCGACATCGTGATCATCGGCTCCATCCCATTCGCCAGAATTTCGTCAATCAGACGGTCGTAAAACTCCAGCCCTTTTTCATTCGGCTCCGCGTCATCGCCCTGCGGAAAAATCCGCGCCCAGTTGATCGACGTCCGAAACGACGTCAGTCCCAGTCCGTCCTTTCCCAGAAGTTTCAGGTCTTCTTTGTAAGTATGATAAAAGTCGATTCCGCGGCGTTTCGGGAAATTCCGTCCTTCCGCATGGACCGCGTTCTGAATGACTGCGGTCGTGATTTCAGCGTTGCTGCGTTTCTCCAATGGAATGTCTTTTTGATATTCGTTAATATCTGCGACGCACAGACCTTTTCCATCCTCAAACGCCGCCCCCTCCATCTGATTCGCCGCAAATCCGCCGCCCCACAGGAAATCCTTGCCGAATTGCATTTCACTCATCTTCGTTTTCTCCTTTCTCACTAAAGCAGCGAGATCAGTTCTTCACACAGCACATGAATCGTATCGGCGGACATCATGAGATCCTCGGCATGCGTTAAAATCATCTTGACCTGCACGGTTTCGCCTGCGGCTTCCTGCTGGATCAGCTGCATGTGGACTTTCTCTGCCTGAATCAGATGTCGATTGCCTTCCGCCAACAGCTCCCGCGCTTTCGACTTATCCGCGTCCTTCGCGTGCCTCAAGGCTTCGACAAAGGAAGAGCGGGCTTCCCCGGCAAACGTGATGATCTGAAAGCAGATTTCTTCAAATTGTTCCTGATTCATGCGACCCCCATCGCTTTCTTCGCGTCTTCCAGCACTTTCTTGCCGTCGATTTTGCCATAGGCAAGCATATCAATCAGCACGACCGGAATTTCCGGGAACTCTTTAACCAGGGCATCATAGCTGAATCGCAGCTGCGGTCCGACCATCAAGATATCAATACTGCCCCGTTTTTCCCGCACATAGGCGTTGCCGACCGCTTCGATCGTGCATTCAAAGCCTTGTTCCTGTGCGGCGGTTTTCATGCGTTTGACCATCAGACTTGTAGACATTCCGCTTGCGCAGACCAGCAAAATATGTTTCATCGTTTTCCTCCCATTTTCAGGCGTCCCTGCCAAACTGGAAAGGCGCTTTTATTCCGCGCCTTTTCCGCACTTTAATTTTTTGTTTCCAGTGTTCCCTGTTCCTTCAGCAGCTGCTTGTCGTACAGCTTAACAAACGGCAGATACAGAAGCACGTCGAGGACGATCAGTAAGATCCAGACGACCGCAGCTTTCCAGTCCAGCGTCGCCAATGCCAGCTGAATCGGAGACGGAAGAACCCACGGTACGTTGATGAACATCTTCCCGATGATATTCGTGCTCATTAAGAAATAGAAAATCGTCGTGTTGATCATCGGAACAAAGATAAACGGAATAAACAGATAGCTGTTCAGTACGATCGGATAGCCGTAAACGATCGGTTCGCTGATATTGAAAATCGTTCCTGCGCCGCCCAAGCGCGTAATCGCTTTTAAATGATCGGATTTGGCGACGATCAGCGCGGCGATCACCAGGGCCAGGGCAGCGCCGCTGCCGCCGGTGTTCATGATCGCGTTGTTCGGTGAATAACAGAAGATATGCGTCATCGACTGGCCGGCCGCATACGCCTCGGCATTCTCAGCCAGATTCATTAACAGCACGGAACTCATGACGGAATTGACGATATTGCCGCCGTTAACGCCGATGACCCACAGGGCATTAAGCAAAAAGACATAGATCAACATCGCCGGCAGCGTGTCGGAGGCGCTCAATAACGGCTTGAAGACGTTCAGGATGAAATCCGGAATGATCACGCCGGTCGCTTTCTGGCACAAAACGTTAAGCAAATAGAAGACGATGACGTTGATGACCAGCGGTATCAGCTGTTCAAACGGCGCCGAGACATTCGGAGGTACCGAATCCGGCAGCGTGATTTTGATATTTTTCTCAAACAGGACATGCGTGATAAAGACCGACAGGCAGAACACAAACATCGCGAAGAACAATCCCCGTCCGCCTAAGAAGCCCATTGAAATACCGCCGTCGAAGGTGCAGCCGATCATGAAGAACAAGACGGCCGACGTCATGCACGAAGTCATTTTATCCAGCTTGTAAGAATCGGCCAGATTGTAAGTGATCGCAAGCAGACAGTAGACGGAAAGCATATTCATTGTCACATTGTTGACCAGTGCCGCAAATGTTCCCAAACTTCCCTGCGCCAGACTTTGCCACAAAGCAAGCACGCCGTAGAAGAAATTCCCTTCCCCAAGAATTGCCGGATCCGGAGCTGCCGTAATTAAAGTCGCCAGTCCGCCGACAATCGTGACCGGAATGGAAATCGTAATGCCCCGGACAATCGCAGATGTAAAATTATTGTTTTGAATGAACGCAGAGAATTTACCCAGTGGCTTTTCCAAAATCCCCATTATTTTCTGCATAATACCATGTGTAGAGTAAATCTACATCCTCCTTTCATAACAGGAACCGAGCTCATGTGTCATCTATTTGCAAATATTTTCCACATCTTCATTCTTACATGATTTGAGAAATTTATCAATAATAAAATGAAAAATTTCTTAAAACTGTTTTTTTCCCAGTTTCTTCCTCATCCTTTATGCTATAATATGAAATATGAATATCATTGATCGCATTGAAGCGGCAAAGCCGAATTTCACTAAAAGTGATGAACTGATTTACAACTGTATCAAGGAAGACTACTGGATTATCATCCGCGAAGCTTCCACCATCGTCGATTTAGCGGAGAAATGTCATGTCTCCAAATCGGCCATTTTGCGTTTCGCCAAGAAATTAGGTTATTCCGGCTATTCTGAATTCAAATATGACTTTTCGCTCGTCGGTCACAGCAGCGTGCCTGAGGAAGTCCATGAAAGTAAATTTGATTACATCCTGGACTCCTATACGCTGGCGATTCAAAATATCCGCCAGTATCTGAAAGAAAAAGATTTTATCACCCTGGCAAAAAAAATACTCAGCGCCAGGAAAATCCGGCTGTGCGGCTATAACCGTTCCGGTTTTACGGCAATGCAGTTTAAATACCGGCTGATCAACATCGACATCGAATCCGAGGTCATCACCGATACGCTGATGCTCCACTCGCTGGCTTCCTCCTCCGCCGAGAATGAAATCTTCTTTTTCTTCACGGTCCGAGGCGTCAGCTCCACTCCGCTGAACACGTATATCCAGACCTGTCATGACACAAAGAAAACGGTCGTGGTGGTCACGATGAATCCCAACACGATCTATAAAAAATACGCGACCCATTTCATCCTGCTGCCCAACATCAAGGTCAAGGGTGTCTTTCTGGATGAACAGGCCATCTTTCATATCTTTATCGAGATCCTGGTTTCCTACATCAGCGAACGGCTTTTAATTGAAGAAAACAAAGATCCCGAACAGGTGAAATGACCACGCAGAAAAAAGCCAATTCGTTTGGCTTACGTTTAGCCAGCCGCTTGTGTTCGATCGTTAACGACAGTCCGTCCGCCTCGGTCGAGGTTGTGCTGGCCGAATATCTTTTAAAGCATTATAATACGCTGGGGACATTGAATATTTATCAGTTCGCTGAAGATTGCCATGTTCCCCGCAGCAGTATCCATCGTTTCTGCGGCAAGCTGGGTTACGCGAATTTCAGCGAACTCAAGCTTTCCTGCCGCCATGAACAAGATTCCTATCAGTATTTCACCGCCCTTTCTGAAAAAAGTGATTTCCGCGATCATCTGTGCGAAGAGATGATTCAGATGGTGCGCGATATGAAGGGCAGGATCAGCGAACCGTTGTTAAGCCGTCTGGCATCGCAGATTCACGACGCCCGCACCGTCTATCTTCTGGCTTCCTATTCTTCCATTTCCGCGCTGAAGGATTTTCAGCGTCCGATGATTCTATGCGGCAAGCTGGTCCGCGTCGTCGCTTCGCCGGACGATCATGACCGATTGAAAAAAGCCTCGGCTGATGATCTCATACTCGTCGTTTCCGCAATGGGAAAATTCGCTGAAGCTTATCATGATTTTATCCAGCCGCTGTCCAGCAAAAAAATTTTAATCACCGCCTCGCATCAGCCGGAAATCCAGACGCCTTATGATCAAGTCATCCTGATCAGCTCTATGGATTGCCATCACATCAAAACGGCGTATGCCAAGTATGGCGTCAGTTATTTCTTCGATAGTCTTTACAGCGTTTATTATCGTAACTATGGAATCGTTGCGGAATAAATTCGTCAAACAGCCGTCTGATCGCATGACGGCTGTTTGACGAATGGAAATTATAGCTTATGCTAAATCGCGGCCGTTGGTCGCGATTACCTTTTTATACCAGGCAAAGGAATCTTTCTTATAACGCTGATAAGTACCCTGACCAAAATCGTCCGCATCGACATAGATGAATCCATATCGCTTTGACATCTGAATGTCGCTCATGCTGACAAGGTCGATGCAGCCCCAGGTCGTATAGCCCATCAGCTCGACGCCATCGTCGATTGCCGCCTTCATCGCTTCGATATGTTCGCGCAGATAATTGATCCGGTAGTCGTCATGGACTGCGCCGTCCTCCTTCAGCTGATCAAACGCGCCCAGACCATTCTCCGTAACAAAGCATGGCAAATGATACCGGTCATACAATTCATTTAAAGCAATCCTCAGGCCCATCGGGTCGATTGTCCATCCCCAGTCCGATGCCTGCAAATATGGATTTTTCTGCTGCTTGACAAAATTCTCGAACGGTTCCGTCTTGCCCGGTTCACTGGTCACAACATTGGTGAAATAATAACTGAACGAGATGAAATCGACAGTGCCTTCTTTCAAGATGGCTTCATAATTATCGACAGGATCAATTTTAATATTTTGTTCTTCATAATATTTTTTTATGAAATACGGATACTCGCCAAAAACCATCACGTCGTTAAAAAACAGATTGAACTGGTCGCTTTTCTGAGTTAAGAATACGTCTTCCGGCTTGCAGGTCAGCGGATAGGTTTGCGAGCGCTGCGTCATGTTGCCGATCAAAATGCCCGGCGCTGTGTCATGCGCGTATTTCACGGTTAAAGCGCTGGCGATGAACTGATGATGCAGCGCCTGATGAATACAGGATAACCGATCCCGCTTACTTTTCTCAACAAACATGCCGCCGCCCAAATACGGACTCCAGCAGATCATATTGATCTCGTTGAACGTCAGCCAGTATTTGACTTCCTGCTTATATTCGTCAATCAAAAACTTTGTATAGGTTAAAAAATAGTCGATCACAACCGGATCTTCCCAGCCGTTGACCGTTTCAGTCAGCGTGGCTGGCATGTCGTAATGGATCATCGTGACCAGCGGTTCAATGTGATATTTATGGCATTCTCTGAAAACCTGATGGTAGAATTCAACGCCTTCCTTCAACGGTTCTTTTTCCGTTCCCGTTGGAAACAGGCGCGACCAGGCTATCGACATCCGGAATGTCTTAAACCCCATCTCACCGAACAAACGGATATCTTCCTTGAAATGATGATAAAAATCGTTGCCGCGGCGGAAGGCCAGATTCCTCTGGCAAGCCTGTGCTTTATTTTCCAGATATTCTTCTTCCGTGATTTGCATCAGACTGCGTCCGTTTCTTTCCGCTAATGGAATATGCTTGAGATAATCAAGATGGGACGGGCCTCTGCCGCCTTCGTCAAAACCGCCCTCCAGCTGGGCTGCGGACGTTGCGCCGCCCCATAAAAAACCGTTTGGAAATTCCTTTTTCATTCGCTGCTTGAGCCTCCTTTTGTTGGCTTTATCTTAGCATTCACAGCTTGAAAAATGGGTACCAAACGACGCTACCCATTTCAGGGCGGCAACGCTTCCCCGCGGCTTGGAATTACAAATTGGATTATTGAAAGATAAAAACGACGTTCCCGGGTGAGACCTCATGAAGAATTCCATTGGTGTCAAGACGATTGCCGTCGGTTTTTTTTGAGTTCTTTTTTGTTGTCTCTTCTGCGCCCCAGCGCTTTTCAGCTTCACCTGACGAGGGCTGTTTTCAATAAGCTTCAGGCAACTTTAGAATATATTGCATATAAAAAACCGGAAATCCTGACAAGACTTCCGGTCGTTCTTGATTGGTGTTCCCGAGGCGATTCGAACGCCCGACACCCGCCTTAGGAGGGCGGTGCTCTATCCAGCTGAGCTACGGAAACAGGACATGGCCTGCAACGTTAAACGACTTCAAATCGTTCACGTTAATGCATGTCTTATTATAGCGGAGTCCCTTTCGCTTTTCCAGTCCTATTTTAAACCTTCACTGCTTCCTGACCTAAAAATGAAGCAGAGTTTCCCCTGCTTCGCCTGTTCTTATTTTACAAACCTTTGACCTTTGCGGCAATCTCGCTGACACAATCCGACGTGAACGGATCCTTCAAGCCGCTGCTGGTCAGAGCATCGCGGTATTTGAAATTCGTCGTGAACTGGGTGATCTGGTTGTAGGTGGACAACGCCTGATTCCGATCATCCAGACTCTGCGCCCAGATTTCCAAGGCGGAAATCGCCGAGGTTGCATAGCTGATATAATAGAACGGTGTTTCAAAGTGGTGATGAATTTCAACCCATTCATAATACAGCTCGCTGCCGGTAAACTGATAGAAAATCTCAGAATGCAGCTCGTTGACTTCCTCCAGCGTCAGATCCGGATTGGCAAAAACCGCCTGCTGGAATTCATCTTCTGCGCATCCCTGCAGAATCGAGCTGATCATGTTGTAAATTGAAAAAACCTTCTGCCCTTCCGCCTGATCGGCGCCGAAGAACTGGTCATAATACGGCTGCATTAACAGCTCCAGCGCCTGCGAATGAATTTCCGCAGCATCCAGATTGTTGTTATCATTCCACTTCAATTCCGGCATCAGATAGAAGTTGTAGTAATGTCCAAATTCATGGATAACCGTGTCCGGCTGACGGTAGTCAGAAGAATTGATAAACATAAACGGCGCAGAATATTCGTTAAGAATCGTCGTATAGCCTGCGTGCATTTTATTCGGTTCCGCGCTGAAATCATACAATTTGTTATTCTGCATATAATCCAGAGCTTCGCTCATCTTGCCCGGGAATTCCTTCTGCAGCGCCGTTTTCAGGATCGGCAGCGCCGCTTCCAGATCGCCCTCGCCCGCCTGCATGCCCTCGATCGCATTGACCAGCTCGTCATAATGCTTGCTGATCATCTGACCGAATGCCGGCAGCATTTCCGTTCTGATTTTCTCACTGAAATTGTGCGCGTCTTCCGGTGTATAATCGCGGCCTAAGACATCGTAGGCATACTCCGTATAATTGTCGTAACCCAGCTTTTCAGCAATCTGAATACGCAGATCGCGCAGCTGCAGATAAATGCCGCCCAGCTCCGCATTCTTCTTTTCATAAATCTCATTGTACGCCTGAATTCCCTCGTCGGTGGTCAAATCCAGATCGTTCACTGTGACTGTCTGTCCGTTCAGTTCGGTCGTGTATTCGGAGGCCAGCAGCTTCGTGTACTGCGTAACCAGATCATTTTCCTGTTCGCTCAGTTCTTCAATTTCCGGCGAATTCAGCTTGGAATTGATCTCATATCGCTCGATAAATTCCTCGCCCCAGGCTGCTTTTGCGGCATCCTGATAGCTGGATTCCAGAATCGTGCCGGTCAGCTCGTTCATTTTGTTGTCTAAGCGCGTGTAATAGTTATCCAACGTCGTCATTTCTTCTTCATAGAAGGCATCGGTCGTATCAAGGTTGTAGTGAATCGTAGCCAGGGAATCCATCGTATCCAGATGCCGGATATCCTCCAGAATCTCATCATACAAGGCCAGCAGTTCACTTTCCTTGTCCGCTTCCGCCGCCATCGCCTGACAGTCGGCAATCTTCTGATCCAGACTGTCCAGATCCGGCCGGACATACTCCATGTCGCCAAACGGATGCGGCTGATGCTCGACGGATACCGCTTCGGCCAACGGTGTCGGTGACGCAGACGGCGCCGACGGTGCTCCGCAGCCGCTGAGCAATAAGCTGAAAACAGCCAGCAGCGCAAGCATCAGACGGCTTAGTGAAAATCTCTTATTTTTCATTTGTTTCCCTTTCTAACTTCCCGCCTTCAACGGCAGGGAACATCCATATTTTTATTATAATATGAAAAAGGGAATTCTGCACATGAATTCCCTTTTAGTTTGTTCGGTTTACTATGAAATTAAATGTGATACATCCGGTCGAAATACTGCGCCAGCAGCTTGTCGTTGTATTCCGCCCCGCCGTCGATATTCTGCGATTTGAAAACCGGCGGAACGATGCCTTCTTCCAAAAGCATCTGCGCCGTGCGGTAAACGCAGGCCTGCACAAGGATCGCCGTGGTGATCGCGGACATACCGCAGATCCGGGTATCCAGACCTTCGACGTCAATCGAAGCATCGCCATCCATGACGCAGTTGTCGATTACAACATCTGCCAGCTGCCACAGGTTCTTGCCGCAGGAATGCTTCGGCGTCAGATTTTTCGAGGCTTCCAGCGAAGTGATCGCAACGACCTTCGCGCCCTTTTCATGCGCGGCCAGCGCGATTTCCACCGGCAGCGGATTGCGGCCGGAGTTGGAGATCAGAACGACAACGTCATTCGGACGAACGTCCACCTTCTTCATAAAGGCCGTGCCGACACCTTCGATTCCTTCATATGCGCCGCTGGCTGGTTCTTTAATCTGCTTGGTCGGGATGAATCCGCCGGCGCGGAAGCACAGCTCGCTGGCCCCCGCTTGAGAATGTCCGGAACCGAATGCCTGCAGCATGCCGCCGTTTTTCAGCGCATCCGCAAACAGCCGGGCTGTTTTTTCCACATTTTCTTCCTGCGTGGCTTTCAGTTTCTGAATAAGACCCTCGACGACATCGTAAACCTTGTTCTCCATTTTTCTTCCTCCTTGGGTATTTTATCCAAACATTTCGCCTTTTAGTTTGGATTATTTACCCATAGATTACTGCATTCCGCGGAATCTGTCAAGCGTTCCCAGTTGTTTTTTGATTAACTTATTTGTAGTTATTGTTTTAATTCTGTATAATTAAGTCAATAAGACAAGAGGGGGAACCGCCCATGTTCAAAGCAAAATTAAAAGCTGTGTATCAGGATTTAACGCAATCCGAAAAACTCGTCGCCGATTACATTCTTGAACATATTGATGAAATCCGGACGATTACTTCACATCAGCTAGCCGTCAATACGCACATCGGTCAGTCCACGATCATCCGTTTCTCCCAGAAGCTTGGCTACAACAGCTTCCGGGAGCTTCTGGCAGATCTGTCAGCGATCCCGCGGCAGGATCTGGTCCGCGAGGAAATTCAGGTCAACGAATCAATGACCGATACCAACCGCAAAATTATCGCGCAGTATCACGATATCGTCGAAGTGACGTTTGAGAACAACAAAGAAGAAACGATCCAGCAAGCCTGCGAAATGCTGACGAGTGCGAAAAAAATTATTCTGTTCGGTATCGGCAGTTCCAATTTGTTCTGCGAATATCTCGCCAACCAGCTGGTCAAGATGGGATTGTTATGCGTGACAAGTCAGACGCCGCACACAATCTACTCACTGATTGATCAGTCGAAAAAGGATACCGTGCTGTTTCTGATCTCGGAATCCGGCGAAACGCGCGAGGTCATCAAGGCCGCTTCGATCGCCAAGGAACATGACATGCCGATCATCGCGATGACGCGGATGGCGAAGAATACGCTGCACAGCTACGCGGATCTGATCTTAAAGACGGTTTCTTTTGAAACGGAAACCCGGCTGAACGTCACGACGATGCGCTGTTCCCAGCTGTATCTGATCGACGCGCTGTATCTGAATATCATGAAGAGCAATTTTAATAAATTCAGCAAGATGATCGAGCGGGCCGAGCTGCTTTCCGACCGCAAACTTTGAATTGAGGCCGAAGTCAGACTTCGGCTTTTTTACTGCTCCGTCGCACCAGCTTGATTCCATTGCTTCGCAAATTTCACACCGCTGGTTATTGAATTTTGATCTTCTGAGAAAACCGGCAAATTCCCGCCGGAAGTGGGAGGAAATCTGTCTTTACCGGCTGTAAAACGCAGGCAAATCTCCCTCAGCCCTGCTCTCTTCGCTGCTGAAGCTTAAAAAAGCACAGGCGATTCACCCTGTGCTTTCAGATCTCTGTTTTCATTTTTTCCAATTCCCGATTTCTTTTCCATTCTTGAATTCACGGAATGACAGAAGCCGTTAAAAGCGCGTTTTGATCGACCAGTTATCCAGCTCCTCCAGCTGCACTGTCCCATTGCCCGCTTTCTTCCCGTTGATCCAACGGACCAGCAGTTCCGCCCGCTGTCCATCGCTGACGCGAATCAGAATCGCTCCCTGCTTTGTCGAAACACTTACGGTATGTATTCCTTTGTAGCCAGGCCGCGTCTTTTCCCATGGATTATCGTTGTGATAGGCTTGAAGCACCTCGTCATAGCGGCAATACGTCAGCTTGTCCAGACTGGCCGACAGAATTTCCTGTTCGCTGAAAAACGTCGTGTCGATGCAGCGATAGGGTTCATGAAGCGGATGGGCTCGCAGGAACTCCCGGATCTTACGGCGCTGCCCGGCCCAGAAAGCCATCGCGATCAGCCAGCCCAGAATTGAAATCCCCGCTAAAATCAACCAATCATTATTTTGTGAAACCAGCGTGACTACAAAGAAGAAAAAGATCAGAAATGCTGACATGCCGATATAAAAGCGGCAGCGGTCAAGATTTGCGGAATCAAATACCTGAAAGACGTTCATACTTATCCGCCTCCTTCCTGATCTTATTGTACTTCTTTTTCTTATTTAAAGAAAGGAAATTCTACTTTGCTTCGTCAGTTTTGCATTCTTTCGCCGTTTTATCCTCCCGGAAGCCTTTCAGCACCGGCTGGCGCAGCGAGCCGGCCGACGTTTTATCCATATATTTGACGGTACAGACCAGCTTCGGTTTCAGCCAGACGGCGTGTTCATGATTTTTCGGCGTTTCCGGAAACGGACAGTCCGGCGTTACCGGCAGTTTCTTTTCCAGCAGGGCTTCACTTACCCCCAGCGTGACATGCCCTTTATATACGAGCGTTTTTCCCTGATATTGCCCCAGCACCAGACTCAGCACATTGCGCTCTTTTCGGATGTAGCCGCAGACTGCGAAATCCTCATCCTTCAGATTTTTAATCTTGATCCAGGAGCTTGTCCGCTTGCCGCATTGATACAAACTGGTTTTTTCTTTGGCGACGATCCCTTCCAGATTCTGCCGCTGCGTCCAGGCGTACAGCTTTTCCCCTTCATACAGATAGACCCGCGAACAAACGGCTGTTTCACTTTCCTTAAAACTTTTCAGTTTCTCCCTGCGTTTGACTAACGGCAGTCCGGTCAGGTCTTTTCCGTTATATTCGAGAATATCAAACACGATAAACGTCGCCAGATCGCTTTCCTGCGCCAATCGAATGCGGAAGGCGCTGCGCAGCATTTCCCTGCGCTGCAGCGCGTAGAAGTCCGGCTTGCCGTCATGGAAGACGACGATCTCCCCATCCAGGACCGCAGTTTTTGGCAGACAGCGATGCAGATTCAGCAGTTCGGGGAATTGATCGTTGAGCAGTTTATCGCGCTTGTTGATCAATTCCGTATGATCCGAGCAATACGCCAGACAGCGGGTGCCGTCCCACTTGATTTCGTAGAGATAGTCCTCGCTGTCAAACGCTTCCTCGCTGCGGCCGATCAACATCGGAGCATAGCCATGCTGATCAAACAGATCGCTCATGATAAGCTTTTCCCGGTCCGTTTCCGCGCCGTCCTGGCCTTGGTGGTCTGCTTCAGGCTCTGGCTCAGAGCTTCCATCAGATCCACAGCCTGAACACTCTGTTTTTCCTTCACCTTCACAATTTCCTGACCATGGATTTTCCGTTCGATCAAATTGCGCAGTCGTTCCTGATACTCGTCGTGATAATCCCCAATGTCAAACGGGCCGCTGAGCTGATCGATCAGCTGCTTCGCCATCGTGACCTCAGCCTTGGTCAGCTTGCTTGCGGTTTTGGCCGGGGCCGTGACGATTTCATCCTCAAAATACAGCGAGGTCACCCGCATCCCATCCTCGACCGCCCGGATCAGCAGCAGCGCTTCCTTGGTTCCCAATACCGTGCGGGCCACCGCCGCTTTTTTACTTGCCAGCATCGCTTCCCGCAACAGATCAAACGCCTTCTGCCCTTGCTTATCCGGCTGGGCATAATAGTTTTTCTCAAAGTAAATCGGATCCACTTCCGCCTCTTTGACAAATTTTAAAATCTGGATCGTCTTATCCTTCTCTGTCTGGATTTTTTCCAAATCCTCGCCGCTGATGATGACATATTTATCTTTTTCATATTCATAGCCTTTGACAATTTCATCCTGTTTGATTTCCTTATTGCAGGAGGGACAAAACTTTTTATAGCGAATTCGTTCGCCGGTTTTCTTACACAGCTGATTAAAGCTCAGATCATGCTCCCGCACCGCTACCTGCAGCTGGATCGGAATATGCACCAGACCAAACGATATCGCTCCCTTATGCGCGCTCGGCATCGCGATCACCCCATTTCAGGGTTAGTATGGATGGTTTGCGGTTCAATCATTACACGGATCGTCGACAGATTTTCCGGGTTCTGATCATTGCCACTGATGACCGGCAGTCTGACTATCGGTTCAGCGTTTTCATTCTTTCCCCCGCTAATTCCGGTCTATATCAAAACGGCGGTCCAATGCTTCATGACCGCCGCTTCTCTGTTTATTCCTCATTTTAAAATCAATGATACTCATTTATCCTTCATTTTGTCATTATGCTTATGCAGAAGCTTTGTCGGAATGTCGTTAACGCATGTTCCTAGTCTTCCATAATCCGATAGAAACCTTCGATTGCAACAGAGCTGCCCGTTTTCTCCATCACCAGACAATAACGATGTTTCCCGGCAGCGAACCTCCGCCGCATAAAGGCAGGCCAGCTTTTTATGATAAGCCGATGCCTTATAACTGAACGCGCCGCCGTGGATCATCAACAGACATGGGAGCTGCTCTGTCGCCGCAGCCGGCTCATAAATATCCACCGGTAAATTCCGACCGTTTTCCTTCAGCGAAATCCGGCGGCAAGCAACGCCTTCCAAAAGCTTCGTGCCTTTCAGCGCGAGCGTTTGATATGGCTTCGCCAGCTTGATCATAAGCCGGTTATACGGAATCTTCTTCGCGATGCTTTTCAGCTGGGGATCGATCCCACCGATATCCTTCATTCACAATTCTCCTCAATTCATTCGTCGATTCCGCTTTCCGGAAGGAAATGAATTTTCTATTCTCAGTATATCCTATCCGCCTTGCGTACAGCCTTCCTTCTTTCTCCGATGTCCGACAGTTTGGCAAAGCGGATTTTAGCAGCGGTGTTTCTCCATCAAAACCACCCGTAAAACGGGTGGTATCCTCTGGCCCTATAAGGGCCTTTTGT